>CACJBQ010000001.1 GCA_902591695.1 uncultured Pelagibacteraceae bacterium
TGAATGCTACAGTAACATTCTTACCTAAAGCAAGTTCACCTAATTTTGTTGAAGGACCATCTGCAATTATATCTCCAGATTTAACTTTATCACCAACTCTAACTAGTGGTCTTTGATTTATGCATGTATTTTGATTTGATCTTTTAAATTTTTGAAGGTTATAGATATCAACACCAGATTTGCTAAAGTCTGTTTCCTCTGTTACTTTTATAACAATTCTTTTACCATCTATTTTATCAACAATTCCATCACGCTTAGCAACAATAGTTACCCCTGAGTCTAAAGCAACATCACTTTCAATTCCTGTACCAACAAGCGGTGACTCAGGTTTTAATAATGGAACTGCTTGCCTCATCATGTTTGAACCCATTAAGGCTCTGTTTGCATCATCATTTTCTAAGAATGGAATTAAAGATGCTGCAACTGAAACTAATTGTTTTGGTGATACATCAATGTAATCAATAGAGTCAGGTTTTGATAAAAGAAAGTTTAGATTTTGTCTGCATGAAACTAGTTCTTCAGTAATTTTTCCATTTTTATCAAGTTTTGTATTTGCTTGAGCAATAGTGAATTTTGTTTCTTCCATTGCAGATAAGTATTCTACTTTATCTTGGACAACACCTTCTTTAACTTTTTTGTATGGACTTTCTATAAAGCCGTACTTATTAATCTTTGCATAGGTAGATAAACTATTAATCAAACCAATATTTGGACCCTCTGGTGTCTCAATTGGACAAATTCTTCCATAATGGGTAGGATGGACGTCCCTAACTTCAAAACCTGCTCTTTCTCTTGTTAAACCACCTGGACCTAACGCTGAAACTCTTCTTTTGTGAGTAATTTCAGATAAAGGATTTGTTTGATCCATGAACTGAGATAGTTGTGAACTTGCAAAAAAATCTTTCAATGAAACTGTTAAAGGTTTTGCATTAATTAAATCTTGTGGCATTGCTGATTCAACGTCTAAAGTTGTCATTTTTTCTTTAATAGCTCTCTCCATTCTATAAACACCAATTCTAGCTTGGTTCTCAACTAGCTCTCCAACAGAACGAACTCTTCTATTTCCTAGGTGATCTATGTCATCAACATCATCTTTACCATCACGTAAATCTAACATTTTATGAATAATTGCAATGATATCGTCATTTCTTAATATAGTAATTTTATCAGAACACTCTTGATTTAATCTTGAGTTCATTTTAACTCTTCCAACATCAGACAAATCATATCTATCTGAGCTAAAAAAAAGATTATTAAATATTTGAGTTGCTATCTCTATGGTTGGTGGCTCACCAGGTCTTAGCATTTTATAAATTTCCGTTATAGCTTCTTCTTTAGTATTATTTTTATCAGCTAAAATTGTTGTAAGTAGATAAGGTCCTTTGTTTATAGAGTTTGTAACCGAAATTTGAAGTGTATGTATATTTGCATCTAAAATTTGTTGAATAATTGTATCATTTAATTCAGTCCCAATTTTAAATACACCGTCCTCTTCTTCATTGACTTTGACATCTCTATGTAAAAATTTACCAAACAAAGACTCTCTAGAAACTAGTATGTCTTTTAAACCATCATTAGCTAATTTTTTTGCACTTAAAAAATTAATCTTGTCACCTAATTTAATTACTACTTCACCAGTTTTTGCATCGATTACTTCTTCTGAGAAATTTTTTGCTTTGTAGTTTTCAGGATTAAATTTAGTTTTCCACTTTTCTGTTTTTGGATCAAAATTATACTGTTCACTTTCATAGAACTCATCCACAATTTCTGATTTTGTATAACCTAAAGCTAATAATAAAGTAGATGAAAAAATTTTCTTTTTTCTGTCAATTTTAAAATATAGAAAATCCTTAACATCATATTCAAAATCTAACCATGAACCTCTGTTAGGTATTACTCTACAATTAAACAAAAGTTTACCACTTGCATGAGTTTTTCCTTTGTCATGATCAAAAAATACACCTGGACTTCTGTGCATTTGATTAACTACAACTCTTTGAACACCATTAGTTATAAAAGTTCCGCTATTAGTCATCATAGGAACTTCACCCATATAAACTTCTTGCTCTTTAGCTGATAAAATATCTTTAGTATTATTTTCTTGATCTATTTCGTAAACTACTAATCTCAAAGTACACTTAAGAGCTGATGAATATGTAAGACCTCTTGCTATACATTCTTCAACATCAAATTTTGGTTTCTCTAATCTATAAGAAACATATTCTAAAGTTGCTTTGTCATTTAAATCCTCAATCGGAAAAATACTTTTAAATACTCTATCAAAACCTTTAGTAAGTTCTGCAGTCTCAACATTAAATTCTGTTAATTCTTTGTACGAATTTTTTTGAACTTCAATTAAGTTAGGTATAGATAAACTTTCTTTTAGTTTACCAAAACTTTTCCTAATGTTTTTCTTTTCAGTAAAAGATAATTGCATCTATGTTTATAAATACTGATTAAAAATAATCAGTATTCGAATTCTTTCTATTTAATTTATTTAAGTTCTACTTTAGCGCCAGCAGCTTCTAACTTAGCTTTGATCTCTTCAGCGTCTTTTTTATTTACACCAGATTTAACTTCTTTTGGTGCTCCCTCTACAAGATCTTTAGCTTCTTTTAAACCTAATGAAGTAGCTGCTCTTACTTCTTTGATAACATTAATTTTTTTATCACCTGCAGAAACTAACATGATTGTAAAATCATCTTTATCTTCTGCTGGAGCTGCACCACCTGCTGCTGCTGGAGCTGCTGCTGCCATTGGAGTTACACCCCATTTTTCTTCTAATTGTTTTGATAGTTCAGCTGCTTCTGCAACAGTCAAACTTGATAAGTCTTCTATAATTTTGTTTAGGTCAGGCATATGTATTACTCTTTGGGTTGTGTTTCAGAATTTTCTGCCGACAAACTACTCATTTTTTCTGAATGTGCAAGCAAAATACTGATTAATTTAGATGCAGAAGCATTCAAAATACCCACAATATTAGCTCTTGCTTCATCTAATGTAGGTAAACTTGCTACATTTTGGACACCGGCCTGATCTAAGACCTCGTTATCCATGATTCCACCGATCAATTTTAGGTTTTCATTATCTTTTGCAAATTTTGATAGAATCCTTGCTGACATTATAGCATCTTCTCCAAATGCAACTGCCGTAGGACCAGTAAATAAATTTGATAAATCTTTGCACTTTGTTTTTTCTAAAGCTAATTTTGTAATTCTGTTTTTTGTTATTTTGAAAATAATTCCATGTTCTCTCATTTTCGCTCTTAATTCATCTAATTGAGTCATAGTTAAACCTTGATAATGCGTAACCATAACAGCTTTGCTGTTCTCAAACTTACTAGTCATCTCTTCAATATAATTTTTCTTTTGTTCTTTATTCATCATAACTATATCGATTTTCCTAATTTAACTTTATATGAAACACCCATTGTTGATGTAGCAAATACACTTCTAATTAAATCACCTTTCAAAGTATTGTTTGATTTTTCTTTTTCTAAAGCATCTAAAATTGCATTGTAATTTTTTAATAATTGGTCATCAGTAAAAGATTTTTTACCAATACTAACTCCAATATTTCCGTCTTTATCATTTCTAATTTCTACTTGACCAGATTTAGCATTAGTTACAGCTTCTTTAATATTTTCAGAAACTGAACCAAGTTTAGGGTTTGGCATTAAACCTTTAGGTCCTAAAACTTTTCCTAACTTAGAAAGTTTAATCATCATTCCAGGAGTACAAATCAGTTTTTCAAAATTTAACTCACCAAC
This sequence comes from uncultured Pelagibacteraceae bacterium, assembly GCA_902591695.1. Lineage (GTDB taxonomy): Bacteria > Pseudomonadota > Alphaproteobacteria > Pelagibacterales > Pelagibacteraceae > Pelagibacter. The sequence continues at coordinate 3,770 of CACJBQ010000001.1, forward strand.
TTTAATTTTTTCAACAAATTCATCACCTCCCACAATATCTGCACCCGCATCTTTTGCATCTTGTTTTTTATTATCTTCACAAACTACAGCAACTTTAACTTTCTTACCTGTGCCTCCAGGCAAATTAACTACCGTTCTAATATTAACTTCACTCTTCTTTTGTTTGTTATTAATTTGAAAACTTAAGTCTAAAGACTCGTCAAATTTAGTTGTGCAATTTTTCTTAAGCTCAGGTAATAATTTTTCTATAGACTCCGCGTTCAAGTCTTTTGTCTTTTTAGGTAATTTTTTGTATCTTTTTGATGCCATTATTCTTTTACCTCAATACCCATTGATCTAGCAGATCCTGCAATAATTTTAATAGCTTCTTCAATATCATGTGCATTTAAATCATTCATTTTTTCTTTTGCTATACTCTCTAATTGTTTTTTTGAGATTGAAGCAACAATATTTCTGCCAGGCTCTTTAGATCCACCTTTTAGTTTTACTGCTTCTTTAATATAAAAAGATGCTGGAGGTGATTTAATTTTAAAATCAAATTTTTTATCTTTATATACTGTGATTTCCACTGGAACAGGTTTACCCGCCATTGACTTAGTTTTATCATTAAAGGCTTTACAAAACTCCATAATATTTACTCCACGTTGACCTAATGCAGGACCAACTGGTGGTGCAGGATTAGCTTGACCGCCTTTAATTTGTAATTTTATAAATCCACTAATTTCTTTTGCCATTAACTTACCTTCTCAACCTGATTATATTCTAAATCAACTGGTGTAGGACGACCAAATATAGAAACTGACACCTTAAGTCTAGCTTTTTCTTCATCAATTTCTTCAATCATTCCAGTAAATGATGCAAATGGCCCATCTACAACCTGAACTTTTTCACCTACACTGTAATCTACGCCAGATTTTGGCTGAGCAACACCATCTTTAATCTGACCTAAAATCTTTTCTACTTCTTTATCTGAAACTGGAACAGGAATACCTTTTGTACCCAAGAAACCACTAACCCTCTTAATATTCTTAATCATGTGATAAATATTATTATCCATTTCACTTTTTATTAGCACGTAGCCAGGAAAGTATTTCTTTTTTCTTTGTATTCTTTTACCTCTCTTTACCTCAGTAACATCATGAGTAGGTACAATAATCTCCTCAAACTTATCAGCAATCTTAGCTTTATCCGCTTCCTCTTTGATTAAAGAGGCTACTTTATTTTCAAAACTAGAATGAGATTGAACTATGTACCAATTTTTCATTAAATACTCACTTTAAGTAAAAGTTCTAAGAAAAATTTTAAAACCTGATCTAAAAGAAGAAAAAATAAAGACATAACAACTGCCATTACAAATACCATCAAAGCACCTTGTAATGTTTCTTTCCAAGTTGGCCATGTAACTTTAAAAGCCTCTTGTTTTACTTCTTGTATAAATTTAATCGGGTTTCTCATAATCAATAAGCTCAAATTGGCAGGAGCGGAGGGACTCGAACCCTCAGCCTCCGGTTTTGGAGACCGGCGCTCTACCAATTGAGCTACACTCCTATATATAGAGTTACTCTATAATTTTAGTTACTACTCCTGCTCCAACAGTTCTTCCACCTTCTCTAATTGCAAAGTTTAATTTCTCTGCCATAGCAATAGGTGTAATTAGTTTAACAGTAAATTTAGCATCATCACCTGGCATAACCATTTCAGTACCAGCTGGTAATTCTACTTCACCTGTAACGTCTGTTGTTCTAAAATAAAACTGTGGTCTATACTTAGTAAAAAATGGAGTATGTCTTCCACCTTCATCTTTTTTAAGTACATACGCTTGTGCTTCAAATTTAGTGTGTGGAGTAATTGAACCAGGCTTACAAAGAACTTGACCTCTTTCGATATCAGTTCTTTCAATACCTCTCAATAAAATTCCAACGTTATCTCCAGCTTCACCAGAATCTAAAAGTTTTCTAAACATTTCAACTCCAGTACAAACTGATTTCTTAGTTTCTCTAATTCCAACTATTTCAACTTCTTCACCAGTCTTAATCACACCTGATTCAACTCTTCCAGTTGCAACTGTTCCTCTTCCAGAAATTGAGAATACGTCCTCAACTGGCATCAAGAATGGTTTATCAACTTCTCTAGCTGGTTGTGGAATATGTTCATCAACAGCTTTCATTAATTCTAAAATTGAATTTTTTCCAATTTCATCATCTCTACCTTCAACAGCTGCTAAAGCAGAACCTTTAACGATTGGTGTTTTGTCACCTGGGTATTTGTATGAAGTTAAAAGTTCTCTAATTTCTTCTTCAACAAGTTCAATCATTTCTTTATCATCAACTTGATCTACTTTATTTAAGTAAACAACAATTGCAGGAATACCAACTTGTCTTCCCAAAAGAATGTGCTCTCTTGTTTGTGGCATTGGACCGTCAGCTGCATTAACAACTAAAATTGCTCCGTCCATTTGTGCAGCACCAGTGATCATGTTTTTAACATAGTCAGCGTGACCTGGGCAGTCTACATGAGCATAGTGTCTTTTTTCTGTTTCATACTCAACGTGTGCTGTTGAAATTGTTATACCTCTCTCTTTTTCCTCAGGTGCTTTATCAATTTGATCATAAGCAACTGCAGTTCCACCACCCGCTTGTGCTAATACATTTGTAATCGCAGCAGTAAGAGTTGTTTTACCATGGTCGACATGACCAATAGTCCCAATGTTACAGTGGGGTTTATTTCTTACAAATTTTTCTTTTGACATTACTTTTTACCTCAGTTTTTTTTGTTTCTTCTAATTTTAATTTCTTGGAGCGGGTAAAGGGAATCGAACCCTTACATCCAGCTTGGAAGGCTAGCGTTCTACCATTGAACTACACCCGCACAACCCCAAGAGTAACACTCCATGTTATCTAAATTTTATTAAATGGTGGAGGGGGAAAGATTCGAACTTTCGAAGACCGAAGTCAACGGGTTTACAGCCCGCCCCATTTGACCGCTCTGGAACCCCTCCTTTGGGGAAGTGTCCCCTTGTTCAATAAAGCTTCAAATAACAAGCGTTTTATATATTTTATTTATGCAAATGCAACACGTGATTTAATAGGAAAATATTAAAAAAAACGTATAAAACAGATACAAATTTATGAATAAATCATCATTTTTCATTGTTGGACAACATGCAGTAATCGAAGCTCTTAGAAACCCTAAAAGAAAGGTTTTAAGAGTATTTTTAACTGAAGAGTCTAAAAAAAATATTCATAGAAAAAACCCTAATAGAAATATTTTAGAGGATGTTAAAGTTTACTTTAAGTCAAAAAAGGAATTAGACAAATACACTTCAAAAGAACAATTGATGCATAATGGTTATGTTGCTGAGATTGAACATTTAGATCATCAAGATTTAAAACAATTTATTAAAGGTAAAAATAATTTAACATTTGTATGTCTTGATGAAGTTACAGATCCAAGAAACATTGGTTCGTTGATAAGAAGTGCTGCATCATTTGATATAGATGGATTAATAATTAAAGAAAGACATTTTCCTAGAGATAGTAAATTGATGTATAAATCAGCTAGTGGGTGCATGGAACACGTAAATATATTCCAAGTATCCAACATTAATTCTGCATTAAAAAATTTAAGAGAAAAAAACTTCTGGGTTTATGGTTTTGATACAAAAGGTCAAAAAGATTTCACAGAAATAAAGTGGGAAGGAAACAACATTCTTCTTTTTGGTTCAGAGGGATTTGGTATGAGGCAGCATACAGGTAAATATGCTGATTTTTTTGTAAAAATTAATATTAATAAAGATATTGAAAGTTTAAATATCTCAAATAGTGCAGCAATTGTGTTTCATCACTTAAGTTATATAAAAAAAAAGAGTTGATTATTTAACAAATAATTAATAATTATTGCGCATGCCCTTGTAGCTCAGCTGGTAGAGCAATTGATTTGTAATCAATAGGTCCGCGGTTCGAATCCGTGCGGGGGCACCATTTAACTTACTTTTTAATCAAATCAATTTCTGTAACAGCTACTCTTAAAATTATAAGTGTGGTCAGAGTGGTCAGATTTGTAGATAAATAAAGTTTTCAATTTAAAATCCACCTCTCCAGTTATCTTTATCTTCGAACCGCTCTTTCTCTTTTTTGGATGTGGGTCTAAATAAAAAATAAACTGCAAGAGCGACAGTTAATAAAATTATAACAATCTCAAGTGTCATAACCAAGAAACACAATCTCTAAAAATTTTTTCATTTAATCTACCAGGCTGTTAATTTCCAGCACTCATTAGCGTCTTCAATACGAACGTAACAACCAAGAAAAGACATAATTTTAAATGCACAAAAACCTCCAACTAAAATAATGACTACAAGCATTATTGGATTAATTTTTTTCATTTATTTAACTAGTCTCTTTTCTTATTTGCTCTATTTTAATCTTTTTTTGTAAACTTCTATTTTTATCATAAAGAAGATTAAACTTTATTTTATTGTTAGTTTTTACTATAATTGATTTAGCATTTCTTACTTCTAAATTATCTGCTACAGCACTAATAGGTCTCTTAATTGGGTTTAAGTTGGTTATAACTATTTTAGTTTTATCATTAACAATTTTACCCTTCCATCTTCTTGGTCTAAATGCACTTATAGGTGATATTGATAATTTTTTTGAATGAAGACTTAAAATAGGGCCATGAACAGAAAGATTGTAAGCAGTACTTCCAGCGGGTGTTGAAACTAATACACCATCAGAAACTAGTTTTTTAATTATTTGTTTTGATCCTTGTTTAATAGATAAAGAAGCAGCTTGTCTGCTTTGTCTAAGTACAGAAACTTCATTTATTGCAATAGATCTCTTGGTTTGATTATTTTTATTTTTAACAATCATTTCTAATGGAGAAATTGAAAGTAAATTTGCCTTTGACAAGCTTTTTAAAATATCTTTTAAGGAAAATTTATTCATAAGAAAACCATAATTTCCAGAGTTAATTCCATAAAAATGTTTTTTAGAATTTCTATTCTTTTTTAGTGTTTGAAGCATAAAACCATCGCCACCGATTACAATAATGAGGTTTTCTTTTTTAAACTGATTGGATTTAATTTTTTTTAATAATAAATTTTTTATCTTTGAGGATTTTTTATTTTTATCCGAAATAATTTGAAGTTTACTCATTTAGTGGTGCCCTCGGCCAGACTCGAACTGGCACTCCGCAAGCGGCAAGGATTTTAAGTCCTTTGTGTCTACCAATTTCACCACGAGGGCATTAATGAATTTCATGAGTGTTTATGCTAATATTTATAATTGAACAAGTCTAATAATTAAAATTTTCTTTATCAAGAGCCCTTTAATCCTTTCTTAAGATATTTTTCGTTTAATTTACAATCTCTGTATCCTCTTTTAACTACATTTAAATATCTTTCAGTTGGAAATTTGAATGGTGATTTTTTTACCATTGTATAAGTCATGACTTTTTTTCCATAATAATAAAAGTAGTATTTTTTATAAAGAATTGGAAAATCTTCATATACATCTAATTTTTTTTCATCACTTTTAGAAATTTCAAATAATGCTCCTGGAACAATGGAATTTTTTTTTGGTTCAATATCAGCAGCTCTATACTTGCTTCTAAAAGTTAATTTAAAATCTTTTAAATTTATTTTTTTTAAAAAAATACTGTCTTTACATCTGCGTTTCATTTGAAAATGATGAAGATTACTACCATAAGCAAAATACAACATCATCTATCAACCACCTCAATTTTTTTTTCATTCACAAATTTTAAAATTTGAGAATTACAATCATCTATTTTATTTTGATCTTCTGATCTAATTACTATTGAAACACCTAATTTACCTGCGTGAAAAAAAGGATAGCTTCCTATCTCAACATCTTTATTATTATTTTGAACTTTTGTTAAAGAGTTGGCTATTTCACTTTCAACAGTTCTTAAACTGATTGTAAGACTTTTAATAGGTTTACCCCCTACTATTCTGTTAGTTAAACCACCTAACATTGATTTCAAAATAGAAGGGACTCCTGGTAATGAAAATACATTTTCAACATTAAAACCTGGTGCACCACTTGTTGGATTTAAAATTAATTTTGCATTCTCTGGCATGTATGCCATTTTTTGTCTACCTTCATTAAATTCACCTGGTTGGTAATAAGATTCTAAAATTTTAAATGCTTCTTTATGAACTTCGTATTTTATTCCAAATGCTTTTGAAACTGATTGTGCAGTAATATCATCATGAGTAGGTCCGATACCACCAGTTGTAAAAACATAATCATATGTTGATCGTAGTAAATTTAAAGTATCAACAATAAGATCTTCAACATCAGGTATTACTCTAACTTCAGCAACATTGACACCGATTGAATTTAGCCAGATTGCTAAAGTAGATGTATTCGTGTCTTGAGTTCTGCCAGATAAAATTTCATTACCTATTATTAAAATTGAAGCATTAACTTTTACTTTTTTATCCATATGAAATATATAGTTTACTAATGGAATTTACCAAGTCTTTAATAAAAGGCAAACTAATCAAACGTTATAAAAGGTTTTTTACTGACGTGAGACTGGGTAAAGAAATTGTCACAGCTCACTGTCCTAACACAGGATCAATGAAAGGATTGTTAGATGAAGGTAATGAAGTTTATTTACTTCCTAATAATGATCCGAAGCGAAAGCTTAAATATGGATTGGAAATTATTAAATCTAGAAAAAACTTAGTGGGTGTTAATACTCATATGGCAAATAGAATAGTTGAGCATGGGCTCAACAACAATCTTATAAATGAACTTAAAAATAATGACTCTATAAAACCAGAGGTTTTTTTTAATAAAGAAACTAGATTTGATTTTTTATTAGAAAAAAAGAGACAAAAAACCTTTATTGAAGTAAAAAATGTTACATTATTTAGAAATAAAGACACAGCAGAATTTCCAGATGCTCCAACAGCCAGAGGAATTAAGCATTTATTAACCCTTATTGATGCCATAAAAAAAAGTTATAAAACGTACTTAATATTTTTAGTTCAAATCCAAAATATGAAATATTTTAAAATAGCTAAAGATATAGACGAAGAATATTATAAAACCTATTTAATAGCTAAAAAAGCTGGTGTAAATTTTTTAGCTTATAGATGTGATATAAGTTCTAAAAAAATTTTTATAGACAAAAAATTAAAAATTATCGATGACTGATTATAAAGAGAAGTTTGAAAAAATGAGAGTTGCAGGAAATTTAGCTGCAAGAACATTGGACATGTTAACTGAAAATATTAAAGAAGGCATCTCAACTGATTATATTGATAAGTTAGGATACGAATTTATAAGGGATAATGGTGGGTACTCTGCTCCACTTTATTATAGAGGGTTTACAAAATCTTTATGTACATCCTTAAACCATGTTGTGTGTCATGGAATACCTTCTGATAGAATTTTAGAAGAAGGTGACGCTGTAAATGTTGATGTTACAGCAATCGTTGACGAACATTACGGTGACACAAGTAGAATGTTTTGTATTGGAAAAACTCCTGTTAAGTTAATGAATCTTATAGATGCTACTTACGAGTCTATGATGAGGGCAATTGAAATTTTAAAACCTGGAATTAAATTAGGAGATATTGGATATGAAATTCAATCTTTTGTGGAAGAAAAAGGTTTTTCAGTTGTGAGAGATTTTTGTGGTCATGGAATTAGCACAACTTTTCACGAACCACCAAATATTCTGCATTATGGAACTAAAAATTCTGGCATGGAACTTAGTCCTGGAATGACATTTACTATAGAACCAATGATTAATTCAGGTAAATATGATGTTAAAATGTTGAATGATGGGTGGACAGCTGTTACAAAAGATAAATCTTTATCTGCACAATTTGAACATACGTTAGGAATTACTGAAAATGGTTATGAAATCTTTACAGAATCTGCTAAAGGTTATTCAAAGCCTCCATACTTATAATTAATGATTAAAAGATACTCGCGAAAAGAATTAACTGATATTTGGTCAGAAGAAAATAAATACAAAATCTGGTTAGATGTTGAAGTTGCAGCCGCTGAAGCAATGGAAAAAATTGGTCAAATTCCAAGGGGTGTTGCTTCAATCGTTAGAAAAAAAGCTAGAATTAATGTTAGCAGAATTCATAAAATAGAATCTGAGGTAAAACACGACGTAATAGCATTTCTTACCTCTATAACTGAAAAAGCTGGAATTAAAGCACGCTACTTACATCAAGGAATGACATCATCAGATGTTTTGGATACTAGTTTTAATATTCAATTAGTTCAATCAGGTAAAATCATTTTAAAAGATATAGATCAAATTTTAAAAGTTTTAAAAAGACAAGCCAAAAAATATAAATTTACACCGTGTATGGGAAGAAGCCATGGTATACATGCTGAACCAATTACTTTTGGATTAAAATTAGCTTCTTTTTACGAAGAATTTAAAAGAAATAGAAAAAGACTAAAAGATGCGATCGATGAAGTATCAACATGTGCAATATCTGGCGCTGTTGGAACATTTGCTAACATTAATCCAAATGTTGAAAAACATGTAGCAAAAAAATTAGGTCTAAAAGTTGAGCCAATTTCAACACAAGTAATTCCAAGAGATAGACATGCATTTTATTTTTCTATTTTAGGTATTATTGCAGGATCTATTGAAAGAGTAGCAGTTGAAATAAGACACCTACAAAGAACTGAAGTTTATGAACTACAAGAATATTTCTCTAAAAATCAAAAAGGCTCATCAGCAATGCCACACAAAAAAAATCCAATATTAAGTGAAAATTTAACTGGCTTAGCTAGAATGGTAAGAAGTGCAGTTATCCCAGCTCTTGAAAACATAGCACTTTGGCATGAAAGAGATATTTCTCACTCAAGTGTTGAAAGAAATATTGGACCAGATGCTAATATAACAATTGATTTTGCATTAGTTAGACTTGCAAATATCTTAGATAACATGATTATTTATCCAAAAAAAATGCTTGAAAACTTAAATTTAACTAGAGGTTTAATTTTTTCTCAAGAAGTAATGCTGGAGTTAACTAAGACAGGTCTAAGCAGAGAAAAATCATACAAGATGGTACAATCATATGCAAAAAAATGTTTTGTAGAAAATTTAAATTTAATTGACGTCATTTCATCTGATAAATTTATAATGAGTAAAATTTCACCTAAAAAACTAAATTCTATATTTAATTATTCTAAACACTTTAAAAATGTAAATTTTATCTTTAGAAGAGTTTTTAAATAATGAAAAAAGGTAAAAAATTATACGAAGGAAAAGCCAAGATCATATATGCAACAAATGATAAAAACTTAGTTATCCAATATTTTAAGGATGACGCAACTGCATTTAATAATCAAAAAAAAACTACAATTGAGGGTAAAGGTGTTCTAAACAATAGAATTTCAGAACATATACTTTCAAACCTCTCTCAAATAGGAATCAAAAATCATTTAGTTAAAAGATTAAATATGCGTGAGCAAATTATAAAGCTTGTAGAAATAATTCCGATAGAATTTATTGTGAGAAATGTTGCAACAGGTTCGATTACTAAAAGATTGGGCATTGAGGATGGTACTGTTTTAAAAGAACCTCTAATTGAATACTGCTTAAAAGATGACAAGCTTGGAGATCCATTAATATCCGAAGAGCATATTTTAGCATTTGATTGGGCATCAAAAATAGAAATAGATAAAGTTAAAAAAATGATTTTAAGAATTAATGATTTTATGATTGGGATGTTTAGAGGTGTTGGAATTAAACTTATCGATTTTAAATTAGAATTTGGGAGAGTTAAAATTGATGGAAAAAATGAAGTTATTTTGGCAGATGAGATTAGTCCTGATACTTGTAGATTGTGGGACAGTATTACAGAAAAAAAATTAGATAAAGATAGGTTTAGAAAAGATCTGGGTGATTTAATTCCTGCATATACTGAGGTTGCTAAAAGATTAGGTATACTTCATGAACAATCTAATGTTTCAGCAGTAAATGTAACTAAATTATCTTCAGTTAAAAGAAAGAAAAAATGAAAATTTCTGTAATCATTACTCTAAAAAAGGATGTACTTGATCCACAAGGAAAAGTTATTCATCAAACACTGGATGGAATGGGTTTTCAGGACATTAATGAAGTTAGACAAGGTAAATATTTTGAAATAGATACTAAAGAAACTGATAACGACAAAGCAAAAGCAAAAGTTGAAGAAATGTGTAAAAAACTTTTGGCAAATCTTGTAATTGAAAATTATAAAATTATTGATCCAAAGTAATTAATGAAATCATCAGTTATTACTTTTCCAGGTTCAAATTGTGACAGAGACATGGATGTTGCTCTTAAAAAATTTGGATTTAAAAATAAAATGGTTTGGCATGCTGATGCTGAATTACCAAAAAGTGATTTGGTTGTATTGCCAGGTGGTTTTTCATATGGGGACTACTTAAGATGTGGAAGTATGGCATCTAAATCAAAAATAATGCAGTCAGTAATTAATTTTGCAAATTCAGGAGGTATGGTTATGGGTATCTGTAATGGATTTCAAATATTAGTGGAAACTGGTTTAGTTCCAGGTGTTTTGCTTAGAAATAAATATTTAGAATTTATTTGTAAAAATGTTTTTGTAAAAATTAATGATAAAAAAAATAAATATTTTAAAAATGTTGATAACGAAGTTTTAGAATTTCATATCGCTCATAATGAAGGAAATTATTTTTGTACCAATGATCAATTAAAAAAAATTGAAGATAATAATCAAATAGCTATTAACTATTGTGATGAAAATGGAAAAATAGAAGATCAATATAACCCTAATGGATCCTTAAAAAATATTGCAGGTATATTTAATAAAGAAAAAAATGTTCTAGGAATGATGCCCCACCCTGAAAGAATGATTGATACATCTTTATCAGGTGAGGATGGATCATTATTTTTTAAAAACTTAATAAATAACTTAAAATGATTGTAAACGAACAAGCAGCAGTTGATCACGGTTTAAAGAAAGATGAATACGCTAAAATTTGTGAGCTATTAAAGAGAACTCCCAATATCACAGAGCTAGGTATTTTTTCTGCAATGTGGAATGAACATTGTTCTTATAAATCATCAAGATTACACCTAAAAAAACTACCTACTAAAGGAAAGAAAGTTATTCAAGGTCCTGGAGAAAACGCTGGTGTTATCGATATTGAGGATAATGATGCGATAGTTTTTAAAATAGAAAGTCACAATCACCCTTCATTTATTGAACCATATCAAGGTGCTGCTACTGGTGTTGGAGGAATAATGAGAGATGTATTTACAATGGGCGCAAGACCAATAGCTAACTTGAACTCCATTCATTTTGGGTCACCACAAAATAAAAAAACAAAAAATTTATTAAGAGGTGTTGTTCATGGCATAGGCGGTTATGGAAACTGCATGGGTGTTCCAACAATAGCTGGACAAACAAGCTTTGATAGCTCGTATAACGGAAATATTTTGGTTAACGCTATGACATTGGGATTAGTCAAAAAAGATAAGATTTTTTATTCTAAAGCTGCTGGTTTAAATAAACCTGTCATTTATGTAGGGTCTAAAACAGGGAGAGATGGAATTCATGGAGCAAGTATGGCTTCAGCTAGTTTTGATGAAAAAATTGAGGAAAAAAAGCCAACAGTTCAAGTTGGAGATCCATTTACTGAAAAACTTTTACTAGAAGCTTGTCTAGAGTTAATGGCAGGAGACTCAATTATAGCCATTCAAGATATGGGTGCTGCAGGATTAACTTCTTCAAGTATTGAAATGGCTTCAAAAGGAAACCTCGGAATTGAAATAAATTTAAATAAAGTGCCATGCAGAGAAACCAAAATGACACCATACGAAATTATGCTCTCTGAGAGCCAAGAAAGAATGCTGATTGTTTTAGAAAACGGCAAAGAAGAACAAGCAAAAAAAATATTTGATAAATGGAATTTAGATTTTGCGGTAATTGGAAAAACGACTAAGTCAAAAAAAATAGAACTCTATTTTAATGAAGAAAAAGTTGCAGACATACCTGTTAATACATTAGTTGAAAACTCTCCTATGTATGATCGAAAATGGAAAAAAGCAAAGTTACCTAAAAAAAATAAAATTAAAAAAGAAGATCTTAAGCATTTAAAAATTATTGATGTTCTAAAAAAAATTTTAGCAAATCCAAATGTATGCAGCAAAGAATGGATTTGGCAACAATATGATCATACTGTAATGGGTGACACTATACAGAAGCCAGGCGGAGACTCAGGGGTTGTAAGAGTTCATGGCACAGATAAAGCTGTAGCTGCTTCGGTAGATTCCTCTGCAATTTATTGTTGGGCTCACCCTTTAACTGGTGGAAAGCAAGTAGTTTGTGAAAGTTTTAGAAATCTTATATCTGTTGGCGCAAAACCTATTGCTATCACGAATTGTTTAAATTTTGGTAGTCCTGAAAATGAAGAAAACATGGGTGAGTTTGTTGAATGTGTTCAAGGTATTAGTGAAGCTAGCGAATATTTAAAATTCCCAGTAGTTTCTGGAAATGTATCTTTCTACAACCAAACAAAAGAAGAAGGTATAAAACCTACGCCTGCAATTGGTGGGGTTGGGTTAATCAAGAATTATCAGAATATGATCACTATGGATTTTAAAGAAGTTAATAATTTAGTTTTGGTGATTGGAAAAACCGAGGGACATATTGATCAAAGTTTATTTGCAAGAAATATTTTAGATGAAAAAAATGGACCTCCACCTGAGGTAAATCTATTTAATGAAAAAAATAATGGAGAAACTTTACTCAAATTAATTGATAATAATTTAATAAAAAGTGCTCATGATGTTTCTTTAGGAGGTATAATTACTGCAGTATCAAAAATGTGTATTAAGGGAAAAAAAGGAATAAATATTAAAAAACCCAAATATCTAATTAATGAAATAGAATACTTTTTTGCTGAGGATCAAGGTAGATATATTATAGAAATAAACAAAAAAGATTTTAAAAAAGTAGCTGATATATTGCATAAAAATGCAGTCCATTTCGATGAACTTGGTACAATTAATGAAAATGAACTATATATTAATGATAAGACAAAAGTTACAATTGACGAACTATCAACTTCTAATAAAAGTTGGCTTACAAACTATATGAGTAAATAATGGCGATGGATTTAAAAGAAATTGAGAATTTTATAAAAGAGGCAATGCCAGATGCAATTGTTGAAATACAAGATTTAGCAGGTGATGGAAATCATTATTCAGCTACTGTTACCTCGTCTCAATTTTCTGGAAAAAGTAAAATTGAGCAACATAAAATGGTTTACAATTCATTAAAAGGTAGAATGGGCAATGAACTGCATGCATTAGCAATTAAAACAAAGGAGAGTTAAATGGATCAACAAACAAACGATTTAATAAAAAATGAAATTGAAAACAACGAAGTATGTCTGTTTATGAAAGGCACACCTGACGCTCCACAATGTGGGTTTTCAATGGCTACTTCAAATATTTTAAAAATCCTAGAAGTAAATTTTAAAGGAGTAAATGTTTTAGAAAATCAAAATTTAAGAGAGGGTATTAAAGTTTTTAGTGATTGGCCAACCATCCCACAACTTTATGTTAAAAATGAATTTATTGGTGGATGTGATATCGTTAAAGAAATGTATGAAAGTGGTGAATTGGCAAAACTTTTTGAAAGTAAAAATATAAATTTTAAAGCTAAAAGTTAATTATCTAGAATAATATTCAATCACCAGATTAGGCTCCATAACAATTGGATATGGAACTTCTTCAAACTTTGGAACTCTAACAAACTTTAATTTTTTGTTTTTTTCATCCATCTGAATATATTCTGGAGTTTCTCTTTCTTTATTAGCAAGAGCAATATCAATTATTGCAAGTTGTTTAGATTTATCTCTTATCTCAATTGAATCTTCTTCTCTAACTAAATAACTTCCAATATTTACTTTTTTACCATTTACTTTCACATGGCCATGATTGATTAATTGTCTAGCTGAAAAAATTGTTGTTGCAAATTTTGCTCTATAGATAACGGCATCCAATCTTCTTTCAAGAAGGCCAATTAAATTTTCTCCAGTATCACCTTTAAGCATTACCGCTTTTTTGTAAATATTTCTAAACTGTCTCTCGTTAATGTTGCCGTAATATGCTTTTAATTTTTGTTTAGCTTGAAGCTGTATTCCATAATCAGATGGCTTTGATGTTTTTGTTTGACCATGTTGTCCTGGTCCGTAAGCTCTAGTATTAAAAGGACTTTTAGGTCTTCCCCAAAGGTTAACTTTTAATCTTCTGTCTACTTTATGTTTAGAGTTTAATCTTTTTGTCATTTGATAGTGGGCTTTATAAACTTACTCATCATTTTGTCAATCAACGTTTTTTACCTAAACTTGCAAATACTCCTGATAAAATACGTGTTTCTTTGGTTGATAATTCCATCCTATAAAAAATATTCCTCAAGTTTTCAAGCATAATCGGTTTCTTCTCTTTTGATTTAAAAAAATTAATCTCTTCAAGATTCTGTATACAGAGTTTTGCCATAGCAACTATTTCTTTTTTAGATGCTGATTTAACTTTATTTGATTTCTTAAAAGAAGATGTTTTTGAATTAATTATGCTTGATAGATATTGAGCAATTATTATCAAGCTGTGAGATAGATTTAATGATTTAAAATCAGAATTAGTCGGAATTTGGAGAGCATAATTAGCATAGCTCATTTCATTATTTGATAGACCAGACGCTTCTGAGCCAAATAAAAAAGCTATTTTCTTTTTATAATTTATTTTTTTTAAATCTTCTAATTGTATGTGTTTAATATTTTTATTTCTAAATCGTGCTGATGTTGCAATTACAATATCAATATTTTTTAAAGGTTTTTCTAAATTTTCAAAATTTTTTGCCTTATTAATTATATTTTTTGCTCCTACAGAGGTTGCTAAAATTTTATCATTTGGAAATATTGGTTTGGGGTCAATAACAATAAGTTTATTAAAATTAAAATTTTTTATTCCTCTTGCACATGCTCCTATATTTTCTGAGAGTTGAGGTTTGTGTAAAATGAAAGAAATATTATTAACAGACATTAATCTATACCATGATTTCTATTATAACTAGAAATGGCTGATGGTTTAATATCATTTAAATATTTTGGATCTACTGTCCAAGTAGAAACTTTTAATGGATAACATTTTGCTACATCGGATGAATGTTCAGATCCACAATCACCACCTGGACAAGCAGAAAGTGCACCCAATAAATCTGTTTCAGCAAAAAATTCTAAATAATCACCAGGTCTTACAGGACTTGCTTTCATAAAGTATTGTTTAGTATCATTGGTAAATCCAGTTAACATAAATACATTTAATACATCATGAACTATTTTTTCCGCATGATCTAATTGAATATTTTTTTCTTTAACCAAAGCTCTTGTTAAATTTGAGTGACAACAATAATGATAATCATTATCGCTCAAAAGTTTTGATGTATAAGGATCACATCTTGTACCAATGACATCATGAACCGATCCTCCATCCTTATCATAATCATACCAATCTAGAGTGTCCCAAGTTATAGTGGCTAAAGATCTTAGATATGGAAAACTACTAAACATTTTATCTCCAACTGAAAGATGAGTTCCATAGAGTGCTCTTGTTTTTCCTGAGTAGAATTTTTCCTCTAAATTATTTAAATTAAATAAATTTAAATCACCTACTTGAGGTCCCTCTACACTTTCAATTCTAAAAAACTCACCAAATTTAACTTCAAACGTTTTTGCATCTCTCGGAGGTATTATAACTTCCTCTTTTTTAATTAAGTGTTCCCGAGCGGAATGTAAAATACTTAAATTTTTTTCTTCAATATTAGTATTTGGGTAACAAACTATTGGTTTGGCTCCTATTCTATCTTTTAGATCAGATGGTTTTTCTGAAAATTTTTTTATTTTCATCCTTACGAACTTCCAGGAGCTTTATCCTTAAATAACTTATAATCTAAACTATCAACAAGAGCTTTGAAAGATGCATCAATGATATTTGGTGATACTCCAATGGTAAACCAGTTAACACCATTCGAATCTGTACTTTCAATACTAACTCTTGTTACAGCTTCTGTGCCAGTGTTTAAAATTCTAACTTTGTAATCAACAAGTCTTAAATCTTTTAAATATTCTGAATATTTAGCAAGCTTGTTAACATTTTTTCTAATTGCATTATCTAGAGCATTAACAGGTCCATTTCCTTGTCCTTCACACAAAATTTTGTCTCCATCTACTTCTAACTGAGCTTTTGCATATGAAACTATTTCTCCTGCATTATCTTTCTTTACCGAAACATCATATTCATTAATAGAAATATATCTTGGTATCTCCCCCATTAATCTTCGGGCTAACAACTCAAAGGATGCGTCAGCGCCATCATAACTATAACCAATAAATTCTCTATCTTTCACTTCATCTAAAAGTTTTTTAATTTTTGGATCACTTTTCTCAACTTTAATTCCTATTGAATTCAATCTCGACATTATATTGGATTGTCCTGATTGATCTGAAACCACTATATTTCTAGAGTTTCCAACTTCTTCTGGATTTATGTGCTCATAGGTTTTAGGATTTTTTTGAACTGCTGATACGTGCATTCCACCCTTGTGAGAAAAAGCAGAAGCTCCAACATAAGGTAAATGTTTATTGGGTTTTCTATTTAATATCTCATCTAATAATCTTGAGCATTGAGTTAAGTTTTTTAAATTTTCTCTCTTAATACTTAATTCAAATTTTTCTGAAAAATCTTTCTTTAAAAAAAATGAGGGAATTAGTGACATTAAATTAGCATTTCCACATCTTTCTCCCAAACCATTAATTGTGCCCTGGACTTGTCTAACACCTGCTTGAACTGCTGCAAGACTGTTAGCCACAGCATTTTCGGTATCATTATGAGCATGTATTCCTAAATTTTTTCCAGGGATTTGCTTGCTTACTTCAGATACAATTTCAGTTATCTCGTGTGGAAGTGTGCCACCGTTAGTATCACATAATACAATCCATCTAGCACCATTATCAAAAGCAGCTTTTAAACATAACATTGCATATTCTGGATTAGCTTTATATCCATCGAAAAAATGTTCAGCGTCAAACATGAACTCTTTTCCAGATTTAACAATATGTTTTGTGCTTTCGCTTATATTTATTAAATTCTGTTCATTGCTTATTCCTAATGCGACATCTACTTGAAAATCCCATGATTTTCCAAACAAACAAACAGAAGTACTTTTTGAATTAATTAATGATGAGAGCATAGGGTCATTTTCCGCACTATGTTCAGATTTTTTAGTCATACCAAATGCAGTTAATTTCGTTGATTTAAAATTATGATCTTTATTGAAAAACTCAGTATCAGTTGGATTTGCACCTGGCCAACCTCCTTCAACATAATCAACACCCAATTTATCTAAAGCTGATGAGATTTTTTCTTTATCATTAATTGAAAAATCTACACCTTGAGTTTGTGCACCATCACGCAGTGTTGTATCAAATATATAAAGTTGTTCTTTACTCATTTAAATTTCCAAGTCGTTTTACCATCTTTATCTTCTATTAAAACACCTTTGTCTAAAAGCTCATTTCTAATTTTATCAGCTTCTTCGTAATTTTTGCTCTCTCTAGCCTTATTTCTTTCCTGAATTTTTTGTAAAATTTCTTTTTCAGAAATTAAAGCTTTGCTAATTTTAAATTTAAGCCAATTTTCTTTACTTTCATTTAATAGTCCTACAAATTTACAAGCAGAAACAAATAAAGATTTATCTTCATCGTTACCTTTTTGAGCTTTGTCGTATAATTGATGTAAATTAGCAATATATCCAGGAGTGTTTAAATCATCGTAAAGTGGCTGAAGAATTTCATCAGAAACCTTAAGATTATTTTCAATATCTAAATATGAGTTGTACCATTTATTTATTGTGTTTTGACAGTCGTCCAAAAGTTTATCATTCCAATCTAATGGTTGTTTATAATGAGCACTCAGTAAAGCTAATCTTAAAACTTGACCACTTATCTTATTTCTAAAATCTTTTATTTTTAAAATATTTCCCTGAGACTTAGCCATCTTTTCATTTGACATCGTTATGAATGCATTATGCATCCAAAATTTTGCAAATATTTTTGTATCATTTGCGCATCTTGATTGAGCTATTTCATTTTCATGGTGAGGAAATAACAAATCTATACCACCACCGTGAACATCAAACTCATCTCCTAAAAATTTCTTTGACATTGCTGAACACTCTAAGTGCCATCCTGGTCTTCCTTTTCCCCATGGAGACTCCCATGATGGTTCGTCGTATTCTGATGGTTTCCATAAAACAAAATCTTCTGAATTTTTTTTGTTTTCACTAACATCTACTCTTGATCCAGCAATAAGATCTTCTAATTTTTTATTTGAGAGTTGACCATAATCCTTGAATTTTTTAACTTCAAAATAAACATGTTTATTATTTTCATAAGCAAATCCTTTTTTTATTAATTCAGAAATCATTTCAATCATTAAATCTATATTTTCTGTTGCTTTAGGTTGATGGGTTGGTTCTTCACAATTTAAGTAATGACAATCCTCACTAAAACTTTTAGTTACCTTATTCGTCAATTCTGAAATCGAAATATTATTTTCTTTTGAAGATTTAATAATTTTATCATCTATATCTGTAATATTTCTTACATAAGTAACTTTAGGATAATTTTTTTTAAAAATTTTAAACAGAACATCAAATACAACTATTGGTCTAGCGTTCCCAATATGGGGATCGTCATAAACAGTTGGACCACACACATACATTCTAATGTTATTTTTTTCTAATGGAACAAACTTCTCTTTTTTATTTGTTAGATTGTTTGTTAAAAAAATATCTTTGCTCATTATTTTTAGGAATATACTTAAAAAATAGATTTGTGAATCTATTTGATTAACTTGGAATTTTGCACACTGGAATTGGCTCCATTTTATGCAAATTTTGTTTTCTAATTGTTTCGTATTTAGCTCTATTAGCTGAATTTGGATTATCCATGGCTTCTTCTAGTTCTTCATATTTTAGTCCAAGTTGACCTTCGTCAGTTCGTCCATCATCCCATAAACCATCCGTGGGGGCAGCATTTATAATTTCTTTTAAAATTCCAAGCTCTTTCCCAAGCTCCCAGACTTCAGTTTTATTGCAATCAGCTATAGGAGATATGTCCACCCCACCATCTCCGTATTTAGTATAAAACCCTACACCAAAATCTTCAACTTTATTTCCAGTTCCAACTACTATTCCTTTGTTCGCTGCAGCAACTTGATAAAGCGTTGTCATTCTCAATCTAGCTCTAGAATTCGCCATACCATGTTCATTATTAAATTTTGATAAGCTGGAGCTAAAAGCCAAAAATAACTCATCTAAATTGATAGTATGCGCCTCAACATTTTTAAAATTTTTAACTAACCACTCTTGATGCTTTAAGCTTAAATCATGTTGATGTGATTTCTGTTTGATAGGCATTGATAATACAATAGTTTTTAAACCTGTCATTGCACTTAATGTACTAGAAACTGACGAATCTATTCCTCCAGAAATTCCTATAACCAAAGATTCTGCCTTGCTTGGCATATTATTTGCATAATCTTTGATCCAATTAGAAATAAAATTTACTTTTTCTGAAGTATTCATGATTTTAAGTTATTAGATATTTAAAATTTTACAATGTCTTAAGATGCCGCTCTATCTGCGTTTTTAGAATAAGAGCTATTCTTTTTAATCTCATCTGAAATCAAGAAAGCTAATTCTAGAGCTTGGTTTGCATTTAGTCTTGGATCACAATGAGTATGATATCTTGATGACAAGTCTTTTTCAGATATTTTTTGAGCTCCACCAATGCATTCTGTTACATCTTGACCAGTTAATTCTATATGTAAACCACCAGCATAACTTCCTTCGCTTTGGTGACATGCAAAAACATTTTTAACTTCTTTTAACACACTATTAAATGGTCTTGTTTTAAATCCTGTAGCAGCTTTTACTGTGTTTCCATGACAAGGATCGCACGACCAAATTACATTTAAACCCTCTTTTTTTATTGCCCTAATTAATTTTGGTAAAAATTTTGAAACATTATCTGCACCAAATCTTGATATTAGTGTGATTTTACCTTTTTCATTCTTAGGATTTATTCTATTACAAAGATCAATTAAATCATCAGCTTTTAAAGTAGGTCCACACTTAATTCCTATTGGATTTTCTATACCTCTGCAAAACTCAACATGACCACCATCTAGTTGTCTTGTTCTATCTCCAATCCAAACAAAGTGAGCAGATGTGTCATGATTTTCTCCTGTTGTAGAGTCAGTTCTTGTCATTGTTTCTTCAAAAGGAAGTAGCAATGCTTCATGTGATGTCCAGAAGTTAACAGTTTTTAATCTTCTGTTAAAATCTGAATTAATTCCACATGCATCCATGAAAGCTAATGCATTTGCGATATTATCTTCTAATTCTTTAAATCTTTTTAATTCAGGCGAGTTTTTGATGAAACCTAAATTCCAATTGTGAACATTCTTAAGATCTGCAAAACCTCCATGACAGAATGCTCTGATTAAGTTTAAAGTCGCAGCTGATTGTGAGTATGCCTTGAATAATCTCTTGGGATCTGGAACTCTAGCCTTTTCAGTAAATTCCATAGCATTTATGTTATCACCTAAATAACTTGGAAGCTCAATCCCATCTTTTATTTCTGTCGGTGCACTTCTAGGTTTTGAAAACTGCCCAGCTATTCTTCCAACTTTTACTACTGGTAATGAAGCTGAGTAAGTTAAAACTAATGACATTTGCAACATTAGTTTAAATGTATCTCTAATATTATCTGGATTAAATTCTGCAAAACTCTCAGCACAATCTCCACCCTGAAGTAAAAATGCTTTTCCGTCTACTACATCAGCTAATTGGCTTTTAAGATGTCTTGTTTCTCCAGCAAATACTAATGGGGGAAACGTTCCTATCTTATCCAAAACTTTACCCAATTCTTTTTTATCAGGATATTCTGGAATATGTTTTACAGGATACTTTCTCCAACTATTTTTTTGCCATTTTTTCATATACAACCTACAAATGAATATATAATTTAAAAAAAATTTTGCAAACAGCAATTATCTAAATATGAAAAAAATACTAAAAATATATCAAAATGTTGAAAATTCACTCTCATATTTTTTATCTAATAATTGTGATGAAAAAAAATTTTTAAAAGAAAAATTTAAGAGAAAAAAAATTATTTTTTTAGATTTAGGCTGTAATTTAGGAACATTCACAGATTTTATTAACAGAAACCTAAAAATAAAAAAAATTTATATTTTTGAACCCTCAAAAACATGTTTCAAACTTCTTAAAAATAAATATAGCAGTAGAAAAATTAAAATCTTCAATAAAGCTATATCTAATAGAAAAAAAAATACCAAATTTTATGAAAAAGAAATTGTTTCTCAATCAACACTTAATAACAAAAAAAATAAAGTATTTAAAAATCTTAAAAATAAATCAATATATACTATAGATTGTTTATCTTTAGATGAATTTTATAAAAATAATAAATTCAAAGAAATTTATGACCTCGTTAAAATTGATTGTGAAGGAGAAGATTTTAATATCATTAAGGGTGCTAAAAATTTATTGAAAAAAAATTTTATTAAATTAATTAAAATTGAAATAGAATTTGAGAAAAATAACTTTTATGAAATCATAAATTATTTGAATAGATTTAATTACAGACTTATATCACTTACAAAAGTAAAATTTAATAAAAACCAAAGTATAAATCACATCGATGCATACTTTGAAAAAAAATAATTCAGTTAAATACGATCTTCACAAAACTTAAGAACAACATTTTTAGGTAAATGTTTTGTCCAATATTCATAATAATCAGTAAAATCATCATTTTTAAGGATCGATTTGCAATAACCTTTAGAGTTTTCGTATTTTAATGATTTTATTAAACTTAAATTACTTAATGAAATTAAAAATATTAGTGAAATAATTATAATTTTATTGAACTTTAAATAATTTAACAAATATATTAAAGGAATTATTAATAATATTTCTGAATTCAAAAAATATGTATCTTGTTCGTATCTAAATAAGATAATTGACTGAACTATAAAAAATCCAAAAAAAAGTAATATAATTGTATTTCTTTTTATAAAATCAATTTTATTAAAATTATAAAAAAAAATTATCAAATTCATCCAAACTAAAATTGATTGATAAGAAAAGTTCAAAAAATATTTATTCAACACAAATTGAAAATGTTTTATAAAAGAAAATAAATATAAGCTTAAAGAATCGAAACTAAGTTCATCTTTAACTTCTCCACTAACAAACATGTTTAAATGTCCCATAAAATTTGTGAATGAAATTGACCAAATTGCAATTGATGCT
The DNA here is from genome assembly GCA_902591695.1 of uncultured Pelagibacteraceae bacterium. GTDB lineage: Bacteria > Pseudomonadota > Alphaproteobacteria > Pelagibacterales > Pelagibacteraceae > Pelagibacter. Next base: position 26,223 of record CACJBQ010000001.1, read on the forward strand.
GAAAAAAAATATATTAAAAAATATTTATAAATTAGATAAGTTGATCCTATTAAAATGTTGTAAGTAAGTAGATTCTGATAATTGGCATTTTCAAAAAACTTAATGTAAAGAAATAAGCTAACATTAAGACCAAAATAATTTAAAATTAAGAATATAAAATCTAAGTCTCTACTTAAGAAAAAAGTATTATTAATAATGGTTTTATACGAAATAAAACTTATTACTATTAAATAAATTAAAAATAATAAAATTTTATAATTAAGCAATTTACTAACAGATTTATAATCAAAATAATTAATATTTTTTATCTTCATTGTTGGCACAAAACTTAATAATAAAAATGGTATGCTAAAATAAATTATTTTTTTTTGCATCATTGATGAAAATAAAAAAATAAAACCAATAATAAAAAAAATTATTTCAATTTTCTTTTTTGAATTTATAAATTTTAGAAAAAAATAAATACTCAAAAAAATTAAAAATAATGAAATAAGTCCACTTTCAAGTCTATTAGAAGCGGAAATAAACCCAGTAGAAAAAATAAATAAACAACTTAATAAAAAAGAATTAAATCGGTTAAAGCTCAAAAGAAAGAGTATTTTATTCAGAATAATAACGGTTAAAACTGAAAAAAATAATATAGTTATTTTAGATACAAAGAAAAGTTTGCTTAACGAAACATTTACATCTTCACTGTTTATGAAGCCACTTAATGCATAATGATCTAAAAAACCTATTAAATAGAAAATTTTATAGGATATTGAAGTAAATATAAACGTAAACAATGATGGGTGATCTAAGTGATGCTGTTCATAACCTTCATTATATATCAAGGTCCCATAAACAAATACAATATCATCTCTATTATAAGTTGACCAATGCTTTAAAGAATTTATTGTAAAATCAAAACCTGGGTTTAAATATAAAGTTAAGCTTGTAAAAATTAAACATAATAAAATGTAAGGTAAAAAATTATTCTTTTCTAACATTCTACTCAACTGTAACAGATTTGGCTAAATTTCTTGGTTTATCGATATCATAACCTTTTTTAAGAGCAGAGTAATAAGCAAGTTTTTGAAGTGGAATAGTCAAAAGGAATGGAAGCAAGTCATCGTTAGTGTTCTCTACTTCAATAGTTTCCCAAATATTTTCTGACACAACTTCATCTTTACTTTTGTTGGTTATCAATAATACCTTAGCTCCTCTAGCAATTACTTCCTGCATATTAGAAATTGTTTTTTTGTAATAATTATCTCTCGGGGCCAAAACAACTACTGGCATGCCCTCTTCTATTAATGCCAAAGGTCCATGTTTCATTTCCCCCGCTGGATATCCTTCAGCATGAACATATGAAAGTTCTTTAAGTTTTAATGCACCTTCTAAAGCTATTGGATATGAATACCCTCTCCCTAAAAACATAGAACCTTTAGCTTCATTAAATGTTGAGGATATTACCTGTATATCATTATCATGAAGCAAAGTTTTCTCTATCAAGCTAGGCAAAGATTTTAAATCTTTAATCTTTTCTTGATATTCTTTTTTTTCAATTTCATTTCTCATTGATCCAAGTTTTAAAGCTAAAATATATAAAACAAGTATTTGACCTAGAAATGCTTTTGTTGATGCAACTCCAATTTCAGGACCACAATGAATTGGTAAAACAAAATTAGAATCTCTTGCTATTGAGCTTTCGATTACATTAACAACAGCACATGTTTTCATACTATTTTTGTTACATTTATCTAAAGCTGCATAAGTATCTGCTGTTTCCCCAGATTGTGAAACAAAGACATATAAAGTGTCCTTTTTAAATCTATTTTTTCTATATCTAAATTCTGACGCTATATCTATGTTAACATCTAGATTTGTAAGTTCTTCAAACCAATATTTTGCCATTAAGCAAGAGTGATACGCTGTTCCACATCCTATTAAGGTGATTGAATTAATCTCTTCTTTTTTCCAAGGAAAATTAAAAATATTTATATCTTTATTTACATTATCTACATATTCTTTAATTCCAGTTTTAACTGTTAGTGGTTGCTCTTCAATTTCTTTTGCCATGAAATGTTTAAAGTCACCTTTATCGTAATTTGCTTGATCTGATGATAATTCTAATATTTTTTTATTAACTTTCTTTCCCTCTTCATTAAAAAAAAGAACTTGATCTTTTTTAACTACACAAAATTCACCATCATCAAGATAAGTAATTTTATTTGTCATAGATTTTAAAGCATAAGAGTCTGAACCTAAGTAGTTTTCATTTGGACCATAACCAACAGCTAAGGGTGAGCCTCTCCTAGCACCAACAATTAAGTCTGGCATGTCCTTAAAAACAATTCCAAGAGCAAAGCTACCATGAAGTTGTTTTAATGTTTTTGTGATAGCTTCTTCTAATTCTGAAGTCTTTAAATGTTCTGTTATTAAATGAACGATTACTTCTGTGTCTGTTTGAGATTTGAAGTTATGACCTTTATTAATTAAATATTTTTTTAATATTGTAGAATTTTCAATAATTCCATTATGAACTACTGAAACATTATGTGAAGAATGAGGGTGTGCGTTCAAACTATTTGGAACACCATGAGTGGCCCATCTTACGTGTCCTATTCCAATATTTCCTCTTAAATTTTTTAAATCAAAGTTATTCTCTAAATTATCTACTCTCCCCTCTGATTTAACTTCGTTAATTTCACCATCTGAAAGTGTAGCTATACCTGCTGAGTCATATCCTCTATACTCTAATTTTTTTAACGAATTAATTATATTTGCATAGACAGGTTTGTTGCTTGATATTCCTATAATTCCACACATAAATTATTTTTTCTTTCTTTTGTAATTCTTTACTTCTAATTGTGGCGATCTTGTAATTGCTAAAGATTTAATTTTAACATTCTTAGTTATAACTGATCCAGCTCCAACAACACTATCTTTATTTATTGTAATTGGAGCAACTAAAGAAGAGTTTGAGCCAATAAATACTTTGTCTTTAATTTTTGTCTTATTTTTATTTACTCCATCAAAATTACAAGTAATTGTACCGGCTCCAATATTCACTGACTTTCCAATTTGAGCATCTCCAATATAAGACAAATGACTAACTTTAGATTTATTTCCTAAAGTACTTTTTTTAATCTCTACAAAATTACCTACTTTAGATCCTTCTTTTAAAATTGTATTAGGTCTTATTCTGGCATATGGACCAATCTCGACCTTATTTTCAATTTTACAAGATTCTAAATGTGAAAAAGATTTTATTATTACATTATTCCCAATTTTAACCTTTGAGCCAATAACAACATATGGCTCTATAGTCACATTATTTCCAATCTTGGTATCTTTTGAAAAAAAAATAGTTTCAGGACTTATCATCTTTACACCTGACTTCACAAATTTTTCTCTAAGTTTTTTTTGATTTAAAACTTCCATTAAGAATTGATTTACATTAAGTATATATATTGATTAATTCACAATTTATTTCTTTAAAATACTTTTAAAATGAAACAAAAATTTACAATTTTATTCGATTTAGATGGCACATTGGTTGATACCGCCCCAGACCTAATGAGGGCACATAACCATGTTATGCAAAAATTCGGCTATCCAACCAAATCAACTGAAGAAATTAGAAATCTTGTTGGTAAGGGTGCTGGAGCAATGATTGGTAGATCTATATGGGGTCAAGCAAAAAAAGAATTTAGTAAAGTAAATGATGAAAAAGTAAAAAAAGAAATGGTTAATGAGTTTATTAATTTTTATGGAAAGAATATAATAAACGAAAGTACTCTTATAAAGGGAGTAAAAGAATTTTTGAATTGGTGCAAAGATAAAAGTATATCAATGGCTGTTTGTACAAATAAGCAAGAACATTTATCAAATGATCTTTTAAAAAAAATTGGTATCTATGATTATTTTGAATATGTGGCTGGATCAGATACTTTTGATTATTGTAAACCAGATCCAAGGCATCTTACCTCTGTAGTTGAAATACTAGATGGAGATATAAAAAAATCGATAATGATAGGTGATAGTGAGACTGATGCAAATGCTGCAAAGGCAGCTGAAATACCAATTATTTTAATAGAGGACGGATATACTGAAAAAAATAAAGACGAAATTTATCACAATCACTTAATAAAAGACTTTATAGGTATTGAAAAAATAATATCTGAATATCTTTAATATTGATTAATTTATTTTAACTATTAAAACAAAATCACAAATAAGGAGTAATTTTGTTATTACACACAGTTAAAGTATATCCATCAAAAATTAATCTTCCAAAGAAGAAACAGCTTGCATGGAAAATTGCAGAGATAGCAAGCGATAATGCTAAATTAAATAAAGATGCTATTGAGATGGTTATCAATAGAATTATTGATAATGCTTCTGTTGCAATTGCTTCATTAAATAGAAAGCCGGTAATTTCATCTAGAGAAATGGCTTTAAGACACCCTAGAAAAAATGGTGCAACTTTATTTGGTGTAAACTCAAAATTAAAATTTGATTGTGAATGGGCAGCATGGTCAAATGGTACAGCTGTTAGAGAATTAGATTTTCATGATACTTTCTTAGCTGCAGATTATAGTCATCCAGGTGACAACATTCCTCCTCTTATAAGTGTAGCACAACAAAACAAAAAAAGTGGATTGGATTTATTAAGAGGAATAATTACTGCATATGAAGTTCAGGTAAATTTAGTCAAAGGTATTTGTTTGCATAAGCATAAGGTTGACCACATCGCTCATTTAGGCCCTAGTGTTGCTGCTGGATTAGGAACAATGTTAAAATTAAATACTGAAACTATATATCAATCTGTTCAACAGGCATTACATACATCAATATCTACAAGACAATCTAGAAAAGGAGAAATTTCAAGCTGGAAAGCTTATGCTCCTGCTCATGCTGGTAAGCTTGCTATCGAAGCTGTAGATAGAACTATGAGAGGTGAAGGTGCTCCAAGTCCAATATATGAAGGTGAAGATAGTGTAATAGCAAGAATATTGGATGGAAAAAAAGCAAACTACAAAGTCCCTTTACCAAAAAAAGGTGAGAGTAAAAAAGCTATTTTAGAAACATACACAAAAGAATATTCTGCAGAATATCAATCACAAGCATTAATTGATCTAGCTAAAAAGCTAAAAACAAAAATTTCAAATTTAAATCAAATTAAAAAAATTGATATTTTCACTAGTCATCACACTCATTATGTAATTGGGACAGGTGCTAATGACCCTCAAAAAATGGATCCTAATGCTAGTAGAGAAACTCTTGATCATTCTATTATGTATATCTTTGCTGTAGCTTTAGAAGACGGAGATTGGCATCACGTAAAATCTTATACAAAAGCTAGGGCTAATAGAAAAAGTACTATTAAGATTTGGAAATCAATACAAACATATGAAGATAAAAAATGGACAAAGAAATATCATGATCCAAATCCAAAAAAAAAAGCATTTGGTGCTAAAGTGGTTGTAACCCTTAATAATGGAGAAAAAATAACAGAGGAACTAGATAGAGCAGACGCACACCCATATGGTGCTAGACCTTTTAAAAGAGAAAATTACATTAATAAATTTTTAACTTTAACCCAGGGTATTTTAGATAAAAAAGAAAGTAATCGTTTTTTAAAAACAGTACAAAATTTGAAAAATTTAAAACCTAGCCAACTTCATAAATTAAATATTGAAGTAAGAAAAAGTAAATTGAAACAAAATAATAAAAAAGGAATTTTTTAATGCATTTTGTAGAAAAAGAACCAAGTCAAAAAAGATTAGATTTTGATCAAAAATTAAAATCAAATAAAATATTAAGAGCTCCTGGTGCTTATAATCCGTTGACAGCAAAATTAATTGAAGAAATTGGTTATGATGCTGTTTATGTATCTGGTGGAGTAATGGCCAATGATCTTGGTTTTCCTGATATTGGCTTGACAACTCTTCAAGATGTAAGCACAAGATCTTATTTAATTTCTAGAGTTACTAATCTACCAACAATAGTTGATATCGATACAGGATTTAAATCTTGTAAAGAAACTATAGAAACATTTGAAGAATTTGGAATAACAGGTGTTCATTTAGAGGATCAAATTGAAAGAAAAAGATGTGGGCATCTTGATAATAAAGAACTTATTTCAACTGATGCCATGGTAAAAAAAATTAAAGAATGTGTTGCTGCAAAAAAAGATCAAAACTTTAAAATTATAGCTCGTTCAGACGCTAAGAGTGTTGAAGGTATCAATAAAATGATCGAAAGATGCAAAGCCTACATTGATGCTGGTGCTGAAATTATTTTCCCAGAAGCTCTTGAAGATGAAAAAGATTTTGAAAAAGTTCGTAAAGAATTGTCTGGTTACTTGTTAGCTAATATGACTGAATTTGGTAAATCGAAATTGTTTAATTACAAAGAATTAGAAAATTTTGGGTATAATATAGTCATTTATCCAGTAACCTCACAAAGATTAGCAATGAAAAATGTCGAAGATGGATTAAGAGACATTTATGCAAATGGACATCAAAATAATATTATTGATAAGATGCAAACCAGGAAAAGACTTTACGAATTAGTCGATTATGAAAAATATAATTCATTAGATGAAAAAATTTATAATTTTAGTACGGAAGGACATGAATAATGAGTGATGAAATTAAAAAAGGTTTATTAGGAATAGTTGTTGATGAAACTGAAGTTTCAAAAGTAATGCCAGAAATAAACTCTCTTACATATAGAGGATATGCAGCTCAAGATTTATGTGAATATTGTAGATTTGAGGAAGTTGCATATCTTATCCTTAATAAGGATCTCCCGAATACTATCCAACTTAGACAATTTGAAAAAGAAGAAAAAAACAATAGGGAGTTAACAAAAAATTTATATGAAATAATCAAACACATGCCAAAGAAATCTCATCCTATGGATGTTGCTAGGACTGCTGTAAGTGTAATGGGATTAGAAGATAAAGAAACTACAGACTCATCTCCTGAAGCCAATATGAGAAAAGCATTAAGAATTTTTGCAAAAACTCCTACTGCGTTGGCAGCATTTTATAGAATTAGAAAAGGAAAAAAAATTATTAAACCAAAGAAAAACTTAACTTTTGCTGAAAACTTTTTCTATATGTGTTTTGGAAAAGTTCCTCAAAAGGAAATTGTTAAAGCATTTGATGTTTCTTTAATTTTATATGCTGAACACAGTTTTAACGTATCAACTTTTACAGCTAGAACAATCACCAGTAGCTTATCTGATATACACGGCGCAATAACAGGAGCAATTGCTAGTTTAAAAGGCCCTCTTCACGGTGGCGCCAATGAAGAAGTGATGCATATGATGAATAAAATTAAAAAACCAGAAAATGCACTTAAATGGATAAATAGTGCGCTTAAAAATAAGGAAGTAGTCATGGGATTTGGTCATAGAGTTTATAAGTCAGGCGACTCGAGAGTTCCAACTATGAGAAAGTACTTTGGTAAAGTGGCTAAACTTAAGAAAGATAAAAAATTTGAAAAAATCTACGATATTGTTGAAAGAGTAATGATCAAAGAGAAAAATATATATCCTAACGTTGATTATCCAACAGGACCTACTTACCATCTAATGGGATTTGATACTGATTTTTTCACTCCAATATTTGTAATTTCAAGAATCACAGGCTGGTCTGCACATATAATGGAACAGCACGCTGCAAACAAACTTATTAGACCACTTGCAAGCTACAAGGGTAGCAAGCACAGAAAAGTGATGCAGTTAAATCAAAGATAATTTTAAAATTAACTAAATGCTTCTGCCCAGGTACCTTGAGTTGATGCTTTAGAATATTCGGTAGCTCTACCTTCGAAAAAATTCATATGCTCAACTGCATTTAGCATTGTATCCAACCAAGTTAGTGGATTTTTTTGAACATCATAAATTGGCTCTAATCCTAATTGAATAAGTCGTCTATTCGCAATAAACCTAATGTAATCTTTAACTTCTTGAGCAGTTAAACCTTCCATTGGACCCATTTCAAAAGCTAAATCAATAAAAGCATCCTCGTGCTCAACAATTATTCTACAAGCTTCATAAAGCTCTTTTTTAAGTTTGGGTGTCCAGATTTCAGGATTTTCTTTTATAAACTCCTTAAAAATTCTGATCATAGAGTTACAATGAAGTGTTTCGTCTCTTACTGACCAAGTAACTATCTGCCCCATTCCTTTCATTTTATTATGTCTTGGAAAATTTAATAAAATAGCAAAACTTGCAAACAACTGTAACCCTTCTGTAAATGCACTAAACACTGCAACAGTTTTTGCAATATCCTCTTTAGAATTTACATTGAAGCCCTGCATGTAATCGTACTTGTCTTTCATCTCTTTGTATTTCATGAATGCAGAGTATTCTGACTCAGGCATACCAATAGTATCTAAAAGATGAGAATAAGCAGCTACATGAACTGTTTCCATTGCTGCAAATGCTGTCATCATCATTAATACTTCTGTTGGTTTAAACACAGTTGTATAATGTCTTAAATAACAATTATTAACTTCTACATCTGCTTGTGTAAAAAATCTAAAAATTTGAGTTAATAAATTTTTTTCTGGTTGAGATAAATTCTTTTGCCAATCTCTAACATCGTCTCCTAAAGGAACTTCTTCTGGTAACCAATGAATTCTTTGTTGAGTTAACCATGCATCATAACACCATGGATATCTAAAAGGCTTGTAAACTGGGTTTTCTACTAGTAGACCCATCTTTTTTGGTTGAATAATCTCTTTATTAATTTTTTCTGCTACTGACATGATAAACACTCCTCGTATTCTGGCTGCTCGTTAGATTGTTGATTTTTAGATTTGTAAACATTTGCTGTAATATCAGTTGATCTAGCATCATTGATATTTTCAGCTCTCTGAATTGATTTTGATCTACAGTAATAGAGACTTTTTAAGCCTTTCTTCCATGCATCAAAATGAATTTTGTGTAATTCTTTTTTATGAACATCTGCTGGTAAAAATAAATTTACTGATTGAGCTTGAGAAATATAAGGAGTTCTGTCACCACTAAGTTCAATTATCCAATTTTGATTAAGCTCAAATGCTGTTTTAAATACGTCTTTTTCTAAATCAGTTAAGAAATCTAGATGGCTTACAGATCCTTGATTAGTAGTGATTGTAGACCATGTTTCGTCATCATTTTTACCATGACTTTGCAGTATTTCTTCCAAATATCTATTTCTAACATTGAAAGATCCTGACAAAGTTTTGTGCGTATAACTGTTCGCAGCTATAGGTTCTACTCCTGGCGACGCTCCACCACAAATAATTGAAATAGAAGCTGTTGGAGCTATTGCTGTTTTATTTGAAAATCTTTCCTTATAACCATACTCAGCCGCATCTGGACAAGCACCTCTTTCTTCAGCTAAATCTTTAGACGCTTGATTAACTTTTTCATCTATGTTTTTAAATATTTTTTTATTCCATGATTTTGCCATTACTGACTCAAGTGGAATTCTATTTTTTTGTAAGAACGAGTGAAAACCCATTACACCCAAACCAACACTTCTTTCTCTTTCTGCTGAATATTTTGCATCTTTAAACTGGTCAGGAGCTTTATTAATAAAATCAGACAAAACGTTATCCAAAAATCTCATTACATCAGCAATCATATCTGGATCATCTTTCCATTCGTCATATTTTTCTAAATTTAAAGAAGATAAACAACAAACTGCCGTTCTATCTCTTCCATCTTTATCAATTCCAGTTGGTAAAGTTATTTCGCTACACAAGTTAGAAGTTTTAACTGTTAAATTTGCTAACTTATGGTGCTGTGGAATTTGTCTATTAACAGTATCAATATAAATAATATATGGCTCTCCTGTTTCTATTCTTGCAGTTAATAATCTAATCCACAAATTTCTAGCTGAAATAGTTTGTTGTATAGTTCCGTCAGCAGGACTTTTTAATGCCCATTGCTCATCGGTTTCAACTGCTCTCATAAATGCATCAGATACTAAAACACCATGGTGTAAATTTAATGCTTTTCTATTTGGGTCACCACCCGTTGGTCTTCTCATCTCTATAAACTCTTCGATCTCCGGATGATCAATTGGAAGATAACAAGCTGCCGATCCTCTTCTCAATGAACCTTGGCTAATTGCCATAGTTAACGAGTCCATAACTTTAATAAACGGAATTATTCCTGAGGTCTTTCCAACTTTTCCAATTTTCTCACCAATAGATCTTAAGTTACCCCAATAACTTCCAATACCACCACCTTTAGCTGCAAGCCAAACATTCTCGCTCCAAAGATCTAAAATTCCACCCAAACTGTCTGAAGCTTCATTTAAAAAACATGAAATTGGTAAACCTCTCTTTGTTCCACCATTTGATAAAACTGGTGTTGCGGGCATAAACCAAAGATTACTGATATAGTTATAAATTCTTTGTGCATGTAAATTGTCATCTGAATACGTGCTAGCTACTCTTGCAAATAAGTCTTGATAAGATTCATTTGGACCAAGATATCTATCTTTCAAAGTTGCTTTTCCAAAATCAGTTAAGTTTGAGTCTTTTGATCTGTCAATTTTAATTATGATACCTTTATCGTTTTGAAAAAGTTCTGTTTCATTGTTTAATGAAAAAAGATCTGGTCTATTACCTTTTGAAACTTCTTTAACTTCTGGGCTATATTCAGAGACAGCTTGTTTGAGGGCTTGAGAAAGAATCTTATTCATAAACTTTAATTATATTTTGTTATTAGTACGAAAACAACTATATGTTGTAGGCGTTTATCGTAAATATACTATATAAACTTTTGTACAATAGAACATTTATAGAACGCGACAAAATGATAATCAATAAAAAAATAAATTTTTTTGCAAGAAATTAACAAAAAAAGAGTAAGAAAATAGGTAATGAATCAAAACATAAAAATAGACTCATTTGGCTTTAGAGAATATGACGCTCGTTGGTTGTATGAAAAAGACATAAATTTAGCTGGTATAGAGAATCTTGGTAAGGGCTTAGGATCACAAATAAAAATTCATACCAAAAAAGATAATCCTCGAATAATAGTAGGCCATGATTATCGTTCCTATAGTGAAGAGATAAAAACTGCTCTTAAAAAAGGATTAATGTCTACGGGATGCAGCATAGAGGATATTGGTCTTTCATTGTCTCCAATGGTTTATTTTGCACAATTCAATTTGAATGCAGATGCGGTTGCAATGATTACAGCAAGTCATAATGAAAATGGGTGGACTGGTGTCAAGATGGGAATCAAAAAAGGACTAACTCATGCACCTGAAGAAATGAAAGAATTAAAAGAAATTACCTTAAATGAAAAGTTCACAAAAGGCGAAGGTAGTGAAAAACAAATAAAAGATTTTGATAAAATTTATAAGGATGACTTAATTAATAAAAACAAAATTAAGAAAAAAATCAAAGCTGTGGTAGCCTGTGGGAATGGAACAGCAGGCGTTTTTGCTCCAGATATTTTAAGAGGTATTGGATGTGAAGTAATAGAGTTGGATTGTAACCTGGATTGGAATTTTCCTAAATACAACCCAAACCCAGAAGATTTAGAAATGCTTCATGAAATAACTAAAGCAGTTAAAGAAAACAATGCTGATATAGGTTTTGGATTTGATGGTGATGGAGATAGGGTTGGTGTTATTGATGATAAAGGTAATGAAATATTTTCAGACAAAATAGGACTTTTAATAGCTAGAAATCTATCAAATAAACATAAAAATTCAAAATTTGTAGTAGATGTAAAATCAACAGGTTTGTACTCAAAAGATAAAATCTTATTAGAAAACAATTGTGAAACAATTTATTGGAAAACAGGTCATTCTCATATTAAAAGAAAAGTGAACACTGAAAAAGCATTAGCAGGCTTTGAAAAAAGTGGTCATTTCTTTTTTAATCGACCTTTAGGATATGGTTATGATGATGGAATTAACTCAGCAATTCAAGTTTGTCACTTATTAGATAATCAAAATAAAAAAATGAGTGAAATTATCAGTGAATTACCTAGTACATTCCAAACACCAACAATGGCACCTTTTTGCAAAGATGAAGAGAAATATATTGTTGTTGAAGAACTCGTTAAACAAATTAAAAATTTAAAAGAAAATAAATCTCAAATAGATGGTCAAGTTATTAATGATATTTTAACTATTAATGGTGTTAGATTTTCATTTGAAGATGGTTCTTGGGGACTTATAAGAGCATCTTCAAACAAACCATCTTTAGTTATTGTTACTGAAAGCCCAACATCAGATGAAAGAAAGAAAAAAATCTTTAATTTTATTGACGATTTGTTGCAAAAAACAGGTAAAGTCGGTGAGTATGATCAGAAAATTTAATTCTTTAAATTATCTTCATCGTTTTTATTTTCTAAATTATCGTTATCAGCTTTAATTTCTAAATTATCACCATCCTGATTATTTTCTTGTTCAGGAGTTTCGTCGCTATAAAACTTTCTAACCAATTCCTCCTCTTTAAGTCGTTGTTCTTCATCAAATTTTTTCTCCCATTCTTTCATTCGCTTATTTTCCTCATCTTCTCTCTCTTTTTGAGCAATTTCAGCTAATCTAATTCTCTCGTTTTCTTCATCAATTCTTTTTTGTCTTTCCTCCTCTATTTTCAGTTCTCTTTCTCTTTGACGTCTTTCATTTTCTTTATTTATTCTCTCACGTTCAGCTTCTTTAAGTTCTTTTTCTTTATTTCTTAATTCCTCTTCCTTGGCTCTTTGCTCAGCCTCTTCTTTTAAAATTTGTCTTTGAATTTCTTGTTGTCTTTCAGTTTCTAGATCTCTTAATCTTTCTTCCATTTCTTTAAGTTTTTCTTGCTCATATTTCAGCTTCCTAGCTGCCTCCCTTAATCTTTGTTCTTCCTCAAGTCTACTTTTCCTTTCAATTTCTTTTAATCTTATTTTTTCTTGTCTTTCTTTTTCTTTTTCATCTCTTCTCTTTTGAGCTTCAATTTCTTTATTTTTTAATTGTTCCTCTTTAATTTTTATATTTTCTTCTCTAATTCTTTGTCTCTCTAACATTTTTAGCCTTAAATCTTCTTCTTTAAGCTTTATGGCTTCCTCTCTAAGTTTTCTAGTTTCCTCGTCTTTAATTTTTTTCTGTTCTATTTTAATTCTTTGAGCTTCTACTTTTTTTCTTTTTTCTTCATTCTTTTTTTCTTGCTTTTCATTTTCAATGATTAATTTTTTTTGAAAAAGAAGTTTCTTTCTTTCTTCTTTAAGTTCGTCTTGTTTAGCTTTTTTCGCTAATTTTTTTTCTAAAATTAATTCTCTTTTCTTCTCTTTCTCTAATTGTTTTTGTAATGCTAAATCTTTTTTAACTTTGTTTTTTTTAAAATCTTTTAAAATCGAGGAAAACTTATTTTTAGTTTTATCTATTGGATCAAATAAATTCTTTTTAATATTTTTATTTATGTCTTTTATTGAAACCATTTTTAAAAGTATCAATTAGAATAATAACACTAAATATTATGTGTGGCTAAATTGAGTTTTTTTTTTAGACTAAATACAACTTAAGATTGTCTGATTTTAAATTAGTTAATAAAAGGCATTTTCAACTAATAAGTGTTCTTAAATATTTAAAGAATCACTTAATTTAGATTCGTGAGGTGATGGAGGGAGACTGAAATCACCTCTTTTTTTTGCTTGTTATAATTTTAAGTATTCGTAAAAAAATTTAATTGAAACCACTAAAAGAAAAATTCCAAAAAACTTACTAATTTTATTCTTATCAATACTGTGTACTGTTTTAGCTCCTATCCGAGCCATGAAAGTTGTAATTGGTATAAATATTAAAAATGCTGGTATGTTTATAAAACCAATACTTAGTGGAAGACTAGAATTTAAAAAACTTCCTGAAAGAAGAAATCCTATTGCTCCAAACAGAGCAATTAGAAAACCTATGGCTGCTGCACTCCCTATAGCTTTATTTATTGAATAACCAAAAAACTTAAGGATAGGTACATTCATTACAGCTCCTCCTATACCCATAGGAGCTGATATAAACCCAACAAGAAAACCAAGAATTACTTTTAAATGTAATTTCATTTTAACAATTATGTTTTGCTCCTTTTCTTTTATTAAAAGTAAGTAAATTCCTAAAAATAAGATCATTATAGAAAAAAATAAAACCAAAGATTTAGTTTTTAGAGAAGCTGCAAAAACAGTTCCAACAATCACTCCTAGCACAACAAAAAGACCGTAATTCTTTACAATATCAAAATCAACTGCTTTAAATTTATGATGTGTTAAAACTGAAACTGTAGAGGTTGGTATTATGATTGCAAAAGAAGTTCCAACAGCAAGATGCATTACATATTGAGGATCAATTTCTAAAGAACCAAAAATAAAATATAAAAAAGGAACAGTTATCAACCCTCCACCTATACCAAATAATCCAGCCACAAAACCTACTGGTATTGCTGTTAAAGCCATTAATAAAATAATATAACTGTATTCGTTTGTTAAAATTGAATTAAGCAGACTGCCCTACTCTAGTATCTACATTGTTGTATTTAATTTTATCCATTATGTGATCTATTTTTTTAACATCAGCATCTCTTACACACATGTTTTCACTTAAATACCTTTTCCAATAACTAGCACCTGATTGACCATGAAATAAACCAAGAGTGTGTCTCATAATTTGATTTAATCTTGTTCCCTTTTTTAATTCTTCTTTAACATAAGGAATAAGTTGTTCAATCACATCTTGTCTACTTGGCACATCTTCATTATTAAATATTTCTCTTTCAATATCTGCTAACAAATATGGGGTATGATAAGCAGCCCTTCCAATCATTACACCATCTGTTTTTTCTAAATGAGGCTTTATTTCATCTACTGAAGTTATTCCTCCATTAATAATGATCTCATCATTAGGAAAATCTTTTTTTAATTTATAAACATATTCGTATTTTAAAGGAGGAATATTTAAGTTTTGCTTAGGTGTAAATTTACCTAACATTGCTTTTCTTGCATGAATGATGAAAGTTTTAACTCCAGTTGCTTTTAAGATTGAAATAAAACTATGTAAATTTTCATAATCTTCTACATCATCGTAACCAATTCTTGTTTTTATAGTTACTGGTAGTTTTGTAACTGATTGCATTTTACTTAAACAATCTGCCACTAAATTTGGCTCTTTCATCAAACAAGCACCAAATCTATTTTTTTCAACTTTTTTACTAGGGCAACCTAAGTTTAGATTGATTTCATCATACCCAAAATCTTCGCCTATTTTAGTCGCTTCAGCTAAAAGTTTTGGAGAAGAACCTCCTAATTGAAGTGCTACAGGTTTCTCATTAATATTAAACTCTAATAACTTTTTTTTATCTCCTCTATTTATGGCTTCATCGACTACCATCTCAGTATAAAGCAGAGTATTTTTGGATATTAATCTAAGAAAAAATCGCTCATGACGATCTGTGCAATCCATCATAGGAGCAACTGATACTTTCCTATTCATGATATAACTTTATATTATTTTTTTATGAGTTTGAAGCTTCAGTGTCGTCTGAAGATACATCTACTTCTTGATTTTCTGACTCTGAAACTTCATCTAAAGAAACTTCTCCTTGCTCATTCATCGTTTCTTCTCCTACTGAATTATCAACGTCTGCTGTAGCTGTTTCAGATAGCTCAGCTAAATCTTCTTTTGTTACTTGAATTTTTTCTGGAGTTTTTCTTGCTCTTTTAGATGGTAAAATTGGAGTACCACTTTTTGAAATTTCACCTTTGTAAAGATTTTCAAAATCATCACCTATTTCTTCATCATCCTCAGCAGTATCGTCAACTTGTTCGACATGTTTTCGGAGTTTGTAAACTGCGCTATCAGTTAAATCTGAAACTTTAATTTTTTCTTCAGCAATTTCTCTTAATGAAATAACCGTATTTTTATCGTTATCTCTATCAATTGTTGGTTCTATTCCTGCATTAAGTTGAGTAGCTCTTTCTTTAGCAACAAGTACTAATTCATAAGGACTCTCTACTTTGTCTATACAGTCTTCTACAGTAACTCTTGCCATGCGGAGTATCTACACAGTGAGTCTTTAAAAATCAAGGCCTATTTTTATAAATAATGAGGATTTAACTTATTTTTAACTAAATAAAGAAGAATAATTGATCCAAAGATATAAGTTCCTGATACAACGGCTATGTCTTCAATTGAAAAACCAATATCAATCAGAAAGCCAAATAGAGCCGTACCAAATGCTGTTGAAAACACCATCAATGCAGTTGTTAGGGCTTTTATGGACCCGATATATTTAACACCATAAATCTCAGCCCAAGTTGAGGAACCAAGCACGTTTGCCAAACCATTGGTTACCCCCACTAAACCAAAAAATACAAAAGAAGACAGCGGTGCATTAAAATAGTAGAGAACTATGGTGCCAAAAAGAAGTGGGATATTCATATAGATTAATAATTTTCTACTTGAAAATTTATCAATTAAAAAACCAGATATAAACAGAGTAATCACTGATAAAATAGAGTAAGCCATAAATGATTGTGCAATTACATAAGGTCCCCACTCTTTAGAAGAAGATATAAAAGACTGATAAACAAAAGATCCTGTTGCAATCCATGGCATTGCTAACATCGTCATACAAATAATGTAAAATCTATAATCTTTTAAAACTTCTATTCTTTTCCATTGTTTAATTTCTTTATTATTCTCTTCTATTTTAGATTCTTCTCTCGTATCAAGCTTAACATCTTTAACTAAAAGAAAAGTTGCAACAGGTAGAACAAGTATAACTAAAATAGAAATTGAAAACCAAATATCTCTCCATTCTATAAAAGTTAATAAAAAAACAATTAAAACTGGCATTATAAATTCAGCCAATGACAATCCTAACCAACCTGTACTTAAAGCCCTACCTCTATTTTTTTCAAAAAAACGAGATATGGTTGTTGTAGCTGTATGACTTGATAATCCTTGTCCAGCTAAACGCATTAAAAAAATTCCTACAAATAAAAAAATAACTGATGAAATTTTTGAAAATATAAAACAGGATGCTGATAAAAAAATTATTACATAAGATGCAAATTTTAATATGTTTACGTCATCGATTTTTTTTCCAATCCAAACTAAAACAATACTACTTAATAAAGTGGCTGATGCATAAATTGAGCCAAATTGTCCATGTGTAATTGATAAGGCGTCTCTAATACTAGAATTAAATAGACCAAGAAAAAAACTCTGTCCAAAACTTGAAAAAAATGTAAAAATAAAACCAAATACAATTACTTTTAAACTTAAACTTTTAAACATAGAAAAAAATTATGACTTGTAATGTTGCTTTCATAGGTCTTGGGGTTATGGGCTACCCAATGGCTGGATATATATCAAAAGCCGGACACAATGTAACTGTTTTTAATAGAACTAAATCTAAAGCTGAAAAATGGATTGGTGAATATAAAGGTAAAATGGCCAATACACCTGCGGAGGCTGCAGATGGTGCTGATTTTATTTTCACATGTGTTGGTAATGATGATGATTTAAGAGAAGTAGCAACTGGAGAAAATGGATTATTTAACACAGCAAAAGCTGGGTCTATTTTTATTGATAACTCAACTGTATCTGCAGAAGTATCAAGAGAATTAAATAAAAAAGCAAATGATAAAGGGTTTAGTTTTTTAGATGCCCCCATTTCTGGTGGACAAGCTGGTGCTGAGGGCGGAATACTAACAGTAATGGTTGGTGGCGATGAAGAAGTGTTTAAAAAGGCTGAACCTGTGATTGATTGTTACAGTAAAAAAGTAAAATTAATTGGTCCTTGTGGAAGTGGTCAGTTAACAAAGATGATGAACCAAATGTGTATTGCTGGAACAGTCCAAGGTTTATCTGAAGCAATCAATTTTGGAATAAACGCTGGTTTGGATATGGATAAAGTTATGGAAACAATATCTAAAGGTGCAGCACAATCTTGGCAAATGGAAAATAGATACCGAACTATGACTGATGATAAGTTTGATTATGGTTTTGCTATTGATTGGATGAGAAAAGATCTAAAAATTGCAATCGAGGAAGCAAAAAAAAATGGTTCACCTGTGCCTATAACAGAAATTATTGATGGTTATTATGCTGAGGTTCAGGAAATGGGTGGAAATCGTTGGGATAGTTCAGGTTTGATTGCTAGATTAAAAAAGAAAAAATAATATTTGTGACGGATACAGTTCCTTATTACGAGGACTTTGCAGAGATCAAAAAGAAAATTTGGTCAATGCTGGATAATGCTGTGAAAGATAGAGGTTCTCCTTTTAGAATACCGGTATTCATTTGTGGTGATCAATCAGACTTTGATGGAAGAATTGTTGTTCTAAGAAAATCTGATCAATCAAATAATTTAGTACAATATCATAGCGATATTAGGTCAGATAAAATTGAAAAATTAAAAGCAAATAAAAATGCAGCAATGTTATTTTACGATAAAGATGAAAAAATACAGGTTAGATTGAAAGTTGAATGTACGGTTAATCACAATAATGATGTAACAAAAGAATCTTGGTCTAAAACCCAACATATTAGTAGAAAATGTTATTTGGTTGATAATGGTCCAGGAACTGAGTCAGATCTACCAACGTCTGGTCTAAAACCAGAATTAGATAATTTTGATTATACCAAAGAACAAAGCGAAGAGGGTTATAAAAACTTTACTGTTATTCAGTGCAAAATTAAATCTATAGAATGGCTTTATTTAGCAGCTAAAGGCCATCGAAGAGCAAAGTTTAATTTAGAAAATAAAAAAGATACCTGGTTAGTTCCATAGATGGTTACTGGATATATATTTACAGCATTTCTTATAATTTTAGGATTAGCTGTAATGAGATTTGGGAGTATTCATTTTAAAAAATTTAAAGAGGGTAAAACCAAAATCAAATCTAAGTTAAGTGGGCAATTATCTTTCTTAATTTTATTTATAGTAATAATTGGATTGATCATTTATTCGATTAACGATCTATTATTTAATTAAACCAATTATTCTTTTAAATACCTTTAATAATTATATTTGTACCTTCAGAATTATCGAGTCTTATTTGTTTTATTGGTTTGTATTCTTCCGAATTGTACCATTTTAATGCTTTTTCATATGTAGGGAATTTAAGAATAATAATTCTAGGAAAATTTGTTTCACCATCAAAAATTTGAAATTCACCAGCTCTTACTAAAAACTCACCACCAAATTTTTTTACGAGTGGTGTAACCTTTTCAACATATTCTTTATAATTTTCAGGATTAGTTACTTTTAATTGAGCTATCACGTAACCTGCTGGCATTTATCTCCTTTAAAAAATTGATTTCGAGTATTTTTTCCAATTATCTTGATAATGTTTTGTGTTTTCAAATACTGCTTTTTTTTCTTCCTCTGAAACTTCTCTAATAACTTTACCTGGTGAGCCAACAACCAAAGAGTTATCTGGTATAATTTTATTTTCTGTTATCAAAGCTTTAGCTCCAATAATACAATTCTTTCCAATATTAGCTTTATTTAAGATAACAGCTCCAATCCCAATTAAACTATTATCTCCAATGGTACATCCATGAAGCATGACTAAATGTCCAACAGTAACATTTTTTCCTACTTTTAATGGGCAGCCTGGATCTGTGTGTAATACGCTTCCATCTTGTACATTAGATCCTTCACCAATATGAATATTTTCAATATCTCCTCTAAGCACTGCATTAAACCAAATACTTGTATTTTTTTCTAAAGTAACGTCCCCTATTATTGTAGCATTTGGAGCTACCCAATTTTCGCCAGAGTTTTTTGGTTTTTTATCTTTTAAATCATAAAACATAATCTATATATTTTACATTATGCCTATACAAACTCCAATATGTGATTTTGGTCAAAAAGCTATTCCATTTGAATTAAAATCTACTGATAATAAAATTCTGTCTTTAAATGATATCAAGGGTGAAAATGGAACTTTGATAATGTTCATTTGTAATCATTGTCCATATGTTAAAGCTATTACAAAAGAATTAGTTGAAGATTGTAGTGAATTGAAAAAAATTGATATCAACTCAGTTGCTATCTGCTCAAATGACTTTGTTTATTATCCAGACGACTCATTTGATAACATGATCAAGTTTTCAAATGAAAATCATTTCAATTTTCCTTACTTGCATGATGAAACTCAAGAAATTGCTAAAGCATATGATGCTGTATGTACTCCAGATTTCTTTGGCTACAATAAAAATCTAGAACTTCAATACAGAGGACGATTAAGAGAACTTAAAAAGTTTATTCCAGTTAAAGACGGAGAGAGTGATCTGCTTACAGCTATGAGACAAATAGCTGAAACCGGAAAAGGTCCTGAACATCAAATACCCAGTGCAGGCTGTAGTATTAAATGGAAGTATGATTGATGTATCTAATTGTAACTAGATCATTCCCACCTGAGCTTGGTGGCATGCAAAATCTATTGTGGGGCCTCTCGAGAGAACTATCTAAAAATTTTATGATAAAAGTTTTTGCAGATCATATGGAAGGTCATAAAGAATTTGATGAGCAAGCCTCTTTTTCTATCGAAAGAGTTGGTGGAATTAAACTACTTAGAAAGTACAGAAAGGCACAATTAATTAATGAATATATCAAAGAAAATAAAATTGATGGCGTTATTGCTGATCATTGGAAAAGTTTAGAACTTATTAAAACTTCTAAAAAAAAATACTGTTTAATTCATAGTAAAGAAATCAACCATCCAAAAGGCTCTAGTCAAAATAAAAGAGTGGTTAGTGTTTTAAATAATGTTGAAAAAGTTATAGCAAATTCTCATTTTACAAAAAATTTAGCAATAGAAATTGGTGTTAATGCAAATAAAGTAATTGTAATAAATCCAGGTGTGGATCCAGCCGAAAAATTAAATAAAAAAACTTTAGATAAAGTTGAAAGTATACTTAAAGTTAAAAATCCAAGACTTATTACAGTTTCAAGATTTGATAAACGTAAAAACCATGAAAAAATAGTGATGGCTTTAAGAAATTTAAAACAAATTTATCCTGATATTGTCTACATATGTGTTGGATATGGAGAGGAAGAAGAAAATATTAAAAAGCTAGTAAAAGAGCTAGATCTTGAGGCACAAGTTATGTTTTTTAAAGATATTAGTAATGATTTAAAAAATGCTTTAGTTTCAAAATCAAATATCTTTGTAATGCCATCCATAATTCATAAAAAATCAGTTGAAGGTTTTGGTATTGCATATGTCGAAGCTGCACAATACGGTATACCATCCATTGGTGGAAAAGATGGTGGTGCATCTGATGCAATTGATCATGAAAAAACTGGTTTAATATGTGATGGTAACAATCTAGATGATATTTATTCTTCTATTAATACAATATTAGAAAACAAAAAATATATAGATTATGGAAAAAACGCTAAAGAATTTGTTCATAAATTTCAATGGTCAAAAATTGTTGAAGAATATAAAAAAATCCTAAGCTAATTTATGTTTATTCTAAAATCCAAAGAGTCTATTGGAATACTTTTTGGTATTTTTGCTTATTTATCTTTTTCTATTTTAGACACAATACAAAAAACTCTAATTATTAATCATACAGTTTTTCAATTACTTTTCGTGAAGTATTTTTTTGTTTTTTTTTTAGCTTTTTTTGAGTCTAAGAGAAAAAAAAATAATTTATTTTATAAATCTAAAGATATTAAATTACAGATATTTAGAAGCTTATTATCTGTGTTGGAATCTGGGTGTTTTGTTTTATCATTTAAATATTTATCTTTAGCAAATGCTCATAGTATTGGTTCCTTAGCGCCAGTAATAGTAGTTGCTTTATCTGCAATAATCTTGAAAGAAAAAGTATCTGTTAAAACGTGGATAGCAATTTTTATTGGATTTCTCGGAGTTTTGATAATTCTAAGACCAACCTCATCAATTTTTGATCCTAAAGCTTTAATACCTCTATTCGCAGCATTTGTACTAGGACTTTATCAGGTGATCACTAAAAAAGTTTCAAAATATGACTCACACGAAACATCTTTGTTTTTTACCTCAATAATTGGTTTATTAGTTATGTCGTTATTAGCTTTTAATTTTTGGAGACCAATAGATAACTCTTTATACCCAATGTTTTTAGGCATAGGTATATTTTTTTCATTAGGTCTTTACCTTCAAATCATTGCTTTAAGTAAAGCTAGAGCAAGTATAATCCAACCATTTCATTACACTTTAATTTTTTGGGCAATAATTTTTGGATATATATTTTATAATGATATTCCAGATATGTTCACAATTATTGGAGCAATAATAATTACTTGTTCTGGCATCTTTGTTTTAAAGCAATCATCAAAAAATTAACTTAAACTATGATTGTTTATAGTTTAGTTTTACATATAGTCATCTACTGATGTCTAAGAATAAATTAGCAATTTTTTTAATTATAATCTCAGTTTTTTGTGGGACATTAATGTTAACCTTTTTAAAATTAGCACAAGAGGAAGTTAATGTTTATGTTGCAGGTTTTTTTAGATTTTTATTTGGTTTCCTAATTATTTTTCCCTATATGCTAAAATCTAATTTTACAGTTTTTAAAACCAATCATCACAAGAAACATTTTCTTAGAGCGGTTTTAAATTTACCTTCAATGCTGTTATATTTTTCAGCTTTAGTAATGATGCCAATTGAAAAAGCTACAGCAATATCTTTTGTTGTCCCTTTCTTAGTAACAATTCTTGCTGTTTTATTTCTTGGAGAAAAAATTTATATGTTCAGGAGTTTTGCTTTAGTTTTAGGATTTATCGGCATGTTGGTAATTTTAAGACCAGGAATAATTGAAATCTCTATTGGTGTTTATATGGCGCTAGCCTCGTCTTTTATGTGGTCTGTGGTTATCATAATTACAAAAAGTGTTGCAAGAGACGATAGTCCAATAACTATTTTATCTTATGGATATACATATATGACAATTTTTAGTTTTATTTTTGCATTGATTTATTGGCAAACACCTAGTTTTCAAACTTTCATTTATTTATTTTTCGCAGGTTTTTTTGGTACATTATTGCATCTTTGTATAAATCATGCATATAAACTAGTGGATGTTAGCATGACACAACCATATTCTTTTCTAAGTTTAGTCTTCGCTTCTTTAATTGGTTATTATGTTTTTAGTGAAACACCTGATCTCTTCACTTGGATTGGTGCAAGTATTATATTTTTAGGTGTTTTTATCATGTCATATCGTGAAATGAAGCTTGATAAAGATATTATTAGAAAACGAATAGATATTAAATCTTAATTTTTCTTCTTAAAAGTTTTGTAAATATGCCAAACTACAATTAAAATTGTAGTTGCTAGGATGCATGCAGTTAATGTTCTGTCCCACAAAAATTCCCACGAACCATTACTTAATAATAATGATCGTCTCAAGTTTTCTTCCATCAATCCACCTAAAACAAAAGCTAATATTAAAGGTGGCATTGGAAAATCATATAATCTTAAAAAAGTTGCAACTATAGCAATTCCAATCATCAAATAAATATCAAAGTTATTAAATGACATTACATAAATACCAGTGACAGAGAAAAATAAAATTAAAGGAATTAAATAATTTTTAGGAACTGCGAGAATTCTAGCAATATAGGGAATAAGTGGTAAGTTTAATATAAGCAAAATTACCATTCCAATGTACATAGACATAATTATTGACCAAAAAATTTCGGGGTTAGTCATATAAAGTCTAGGACCAGGCTGGACTCCAAAACCTAACAAAGCTCCTAGCATTACAGCTGTAGTTCCGCTTCCAGGAATTCCTAAAGTAAGCATTGGAACAAAAGAACCTGAGCAAGCAGCATTATTTGCAGTTTCTGGTGCAGATAAACCATTTACACTCCCTTTGCCAAATTTTTCTTTCTCTTCATCACTGACTACATTTCTTTCCATTCCATAAGCTAAAAAAGATGCAATTGTTGCACCTGCTCCTGGTAATACACCAATTAAAAAACCAATAATTGATGATCTTGGAATTGTTTTATACATTTTTGTACGTTCTTCTTTATTAATTCTAATTGAACCTAGTTCTGTTAAAGAAACTTGTTTAGCAGCACTGGTTGGATCATTTCTTTTTAAAATAATTGTTAAAGCTTCACTCATTGCAAATGTTGCCATCACAACAAGTACAAAACTAATTCCATCAGTTAAGTTCATATTATCAAATGTAAATCTTGTGATATCAGACAAACTATCTTGACCAACTGAAGCTAACATCAAGCCTAGGACCACCATCATCATTGCTTTTAAAAATTGACCTTTAGATGAAAAAGCAGCAATTGCGGTTAAACCTAAAATCATTAAAGCAAAATAATCTGGTGATCTAAAAGATAAGCTTACTTTTGATAAACTTGGTGCCATAAATAATAAATAAATTGCTGATAATGTTCCACCAGCAAAAGAACTCCATGCAGCAATCGCTAAAGCCTTACCTGCTTTACCTTGTTGAGCCATTGGATAACCATCAAATGAAGTTGCGACAGTTCCTGGAACTCCTGGTGCATTTAATAATATAGAAGAAGTAGATCCGCCAAATACTGCTCCATAATAAACCCCGGCCATCAAAATCAATCCTGTTGCAGGATCAAAGCCATAAGTAATTGGTATCATTAGAGCAATTGCAGTCATTGGACCAAGTCCTGGAAGCATTCCAATGATTGTTCCGAAAAAACATCCAACCATTACCATTAATATATTTTGAAGCGTAAGTGCTGTAGTTAATCCAATTAATATCCCTTCAATCATCCCATGACCCCAATTGATTTTAAGAATGGATCTCTTAAATAAATATCAAGAATACCATGAAGCAAATACATAAAGGCAGCAACAAATGGAAAAGATAATAAAAACATTAATATCCACCTTCGTTCTCCTAAAAAATAATATGAAGCAAATAAAAATAAAGAAGTGGTCAAGAAATAACCTACTTTTAAAATTGTAGCTCCATAAATAATAGCAATCAGTATAAGAATACCTGTTTTTTTATACTCTAAGTTTTGATGATCAACTTTAATAGTATTTGGGTCTGGTAAAATAAGTTTTAATCCAGAAAAAAATAATCCTGCATAACCTAAATAAATTGGAAATGTTCGTGCATTAAATGGTGCATTTTCATCAAATGCAAATACTTGAATTTGGTAAGCAGTATATAAATAAAATGCTGAAAAAATAAAAAAGAGCAGTGATATAATTTTTGTAGTATTTATATTCACTGCTCTAATTTCAAATAATCCTAAGGATTATATAACTCCTAGTTTTTTCATAAGAGCTGTCATTTCTTGTGTTTGTTTTTCTAAGAAAGAAACAAACTTTCCTTCTGGATTATAAATATTAACCCAAGCATTTCTTGCTCTGACAGTTTCCCATTCAGGAGTTTTTTGAACATCGCCAAGCATTTTTGCAATAGCAGATCTATCAGCATTGCTCATACCTGGAGGGCCAAAGAAACCTCTCCAGTTAACGAATTGTACATCATATCCTTGTTCTTTAAGAGTTGGTGCATCTGGTGCATCAGAAACTCTTGAAGGCGCAGTGATACCAATAATTCTTACTTGGTCTCTTGCACCCATCAATTCACCTAAACCAGTTGATATGATTTGAGTTTCTCCAGATAAAAGTCCAGCTAAAGCTTTTCCACCAGCATCATAAGGAATGTATTGAACTGCATTTGGATCTGCACCTGCAGCTTGGAAAGCTAAAGCACCAATTAAATGGTCCATACTTCCTCTCACTGATCCACCAGCCATTTTAACTGAATTTGGATCTTTTTTGTAAGCATTAACTACATCTTTAAAATTTTTAAAAGATGAACTTTTTGCAACTGCGATAGCACCGTAGTCACCAATTACACCAGCTATTGGCACAACATCTTTATAAGATAAAGTTCCACTTCCTTTTACATAACCTTTGTGTCTAGTAATTGATCTTAATACTAATGGTGTTGATTGAACTAAAACTGTATTAGCAGGTTTAGTATTGATCATGTAAGCTAAAGCTTTACCACCACCACCACCTGACATATTTTCAAATGATGCACTACTTAACATTCCAGCTTTTGTTAAAGCTTCTCCAGTACCTCTAGCGGTTCCATCCCAACCACCACCAGCACCACCACCAATTACAAAGTGCAATTTGTCAATTGCAACTGAGCTTGTAGTTGTTGCTGATAATAATAGGATTGCTGAGAATAATACTGAAACTATTTTTTTTAAGTTTTTCATTATTTATCCCTCTCTAATTTAAAAACGTTAGTTAATTATAGTCTTAATGTTTATTCAACCTGTAATTAAGTAACACAACTTTTAATTGAAACTACTTTAGCAAAAAAAATATCAATCTAATATGATATTTTATTTTTTTTACAGATTAAAGTTTCACTTAATTCACTAGTTTTAATTTCTTTTTTCTTATCTTTTAAAAAGTTGATGATAGAAGCTTAATAAATGATTAAACATCAAATCAAATCTTATCTTGAAAATACTAAACAAGTATTTTCAATTAAATTTATTTCTGTTCTGATAATTTCTTTTCCTAGCGCAATTATTGCGGACTATTTTAATATTCCTCTTGCTTGGTTTTTGGGTCCAATGATTATCACATCAATTGCTGCTTTATCAGGTCTTAAAATTACTATGCCAAAAATTGTATTAAGTTTTATCTTGATAATTTTGGGTTTGCATATTGGAAATTACATTGATCAAAATCTATTTAATCAAATGCTTGATTGGATTTGGACTTCATTAATTATGTTAATCTACATAATAATTTGTATTTTAGTTGTAGCTAAATATCTCCAAAAATTTGCAAGTTATGGAGAAAAAGCCTCAATATTTTCAGCAGCACCTGGTGCGCTGGGTCCTTTAATGATTTTAGCAGAAAATGAAAGAACAGATTTATCTCAAGTTGCAACTTCTCACTTAATTAGATTAATAATCATAATAACTGTCATTCCATTTATTATAGTTAATAATACTGACAACAGTGTTTTGTTAAATGATGACTTCAATTATTTAGATCAAAATCATTTCAATTTAATTTTACTTATTTTTGCTGCTTTGTTTTTTATATTTGTTTTTGATAAAATTAGAATACCTGCAGCTTTACTATCTGGAACATTATTTGCGAGTGGTTTGTTACAAATTACAGATATAGCCTCATATAAATTACCAGATGAAACGGTAAATTTTTGTTTGCTAATTCTTGGTTCTTCGGTTGGTTGTAGATTTGCTGAAAAAACTGTTAAAGAGATAGCTAATAATTCTCTGCATAGTATTGTGGCTACTACTATTTTGGTAGTATTAGGTTTGGTTGCAGCCTATGTTGCAACATTCTTTGTTGAGACAAATATTTTAACTCTAATATTATCTTATAGTCCTGGTGGAATTTATGAGGTGGCAGTTATAGCAATTGCTTTTGATCTAGACCCAGATTTTGTTGCTTTTCACCATATAATAAGATTACTTTTTATACTTTTCACAGTTCCTGTATTTTTAAGAGTATTAGAAAAAATTAAGAAATAATTTCAGAAAGTCTTTCAAAAACTTTTTCTGCTGAGAGTTTAGATAATTCAGGAGCTTGTATTGCTTTAAAATTTTCCCTTTCGATACTTACTTTAAAAGGAGTTGTATGAGATCCAAATAAAGCGATTCCTTTTGAACCTAAATGTGCTGTCATATGCGCTGGTCCAGTATCATTTGCAACAACAAATGAACTATCTTTAATCAATGTTGCTAACTGTGAAATATCTAAAGCTTTGCCATTATCCAAAACACAAAGTGCATTAATATTTGATGCTTCTTTAATTTCATTTGGTCCAGGTGCAATTACTACTTTAAATTTGTTATCTGATTTTTCGTTAATCATTGCAATTAACTCATTATAATAAGGCCATTTCTTTGAAGTTAAATGAGGAGAGCAAAAAGGAAAAATAAGAATATATTTATCTAATTTATGGTGATTTTTTATTTGAGATATGTCTGTTGTGCTCCATGAAAAATCAGGTTTCAAAGTATGATTTGTATTTATGCCTGAACTTTTTAATTGATAATCAAATCTAGACAAAACAGAGTCTTTATCAAAATCTTGTTTTGTAGTTCCTTCAGGTAATGTTGTATCAGTAGATGACCAAGTATCTTTCGTTGCTTTTGGAAATAAAATTTTTTTATAAAAAGCTGTTCTACTTGAGTTCTGGAGATCATAAACTTTAGAGAAATTATATTTTTTTATATTTTTCATTAATGAATATAAATAAATCAGGTTTAGTCTTGATAATCGCTTATCCAAAATAACATCAGAAATATGTGGATTTTTTTTAAATAAATCAAAGTATGGTTTAGTTGTGAGCAAATAAATTTCATCTCCTTCATGATTCTCAGAAATATCTTGAATTGCACCACAAGCTTGAGCTATATCACCCAAAGATCCATGTTTAATGATTAAAATATTAGACATATTTTTAACAATTTAACATAGTATAAAATTTAATGAATAAAATTATAGTAGAAGTATCGGTAGGTGAGCTTTTAGACAAGATTTCAATCTTAGAAATTAAAAAAGAAAAAATTAAAGACCCTGAAAAACTAAAATTCATATCGAATGAACATTCGATTCTTAAAAATCAATTAGAAAAAAATGTTAAATCTGACGATAAACTAAATAAATTATTTCAAGATTTAAAAGAAATTAATGCCAAGTTGTGGGTAATAGAAGACGATAAAAGAGATTGTGAAAAAAATAAGGACTTTGGTGATAAATTTATAAAATTATCTAGAGATGTTCATTTTTTAAATGATGATCGAGCAAAAATTAAATTGGAAATGAATAATCACACTGGTTCAAGCATTAAAGAAATTAAAGAATATACTAGCTACTAAAAACTTTAGGAAACCAATCATCTCTCATCAAATCTCCTGTTTTTAAATTAATTCCATCAAATGGAGGTGAAGTTGGCCCTCCTCTATTAATATATTTTACATCATCTCCTATAAATCTCATCGAAAATGCTCTTCGTGATTTAGAAGAATTGTTTCCTGTTGAACCATGTACAGTTTTAAAGTTAAACAAAACAGCATCACCCAAACTTAATTCTGGAATTAAAATATTTTCCTCAAATTCTTCTTCTGAAGGTAAATCCATAAATGAACTTTCATCTTTATACCAAGATTGGTTATTGGACCATTTTGTCGGTCTAATTAGCTTTGACCATTTGTGAGATCCTAAAATTAATTTCAGATTATTTTTTTGATCAACCTCATCTAATGGAATCCAAAAACTTCCGGTATCATTACCATCAACGCAGTAATATGGCATATCTTGATGCCATGGTGTTTCTTTACTGGTACCTGGATCCTTTATAAAAATATGATCATGAAAAATTTGGGTAGATTTAGAATTAGTTGCTTCTGCAACTATTTGAGCTCCAGGTGAATTATATAAACAATCCTTAAATTCTTCTATTCTTTCCCAATTACAATAATCTTCAAAAAATCTTCCATTTTCATCAGTTACATTTTCTCTCCCGTGCTTACTTGGATTATCTAAAACTTTTTGAAATCCTTTTCTAAGAGGCTCAATCCAATCTTTAAATACATCCTTAATTATTATTACACCATCATTTTGATAATCATTAATTTGTTTCTCTGATAAAAACATATTTATTGTTGAAAGCTGTACTTTTTCTCTAAATATTTAATCACATTATGAATGATAAAAGTCATGAACAAATAAATTCCACCAGCAACAATAAACACTTCGATTGGTTTAAAAGTTGTTGAAATTATATATTTAGCAACACCTGTTAAATCCATCAAGGTTACTGTGCTTGCTAAAGAAGTTCCTTTCATCATCAATATTATTTCATTTCCGTAAGCAGGGAGTGATTGTCGAATAGCAATTGGAATTTGAATTTTATAAAAGATTATTTTGTTTGAAATACCTAAGCTCTTTCCAGCTTCAATAATACCTGGTTTTATTGTTTGAAATGCTGATCTTAAAATTTCTGAGGTATATGCGCCAGTATTTAAAGTAAATGCTATTATTGCGCACCAATAAGGTTCTTTTAAAATTACCCATAGAAATGTTGTTCTTAAATATTCGATTTGTCCTAATCCAAAATAAATTATGAAAATCTGGACCAATAATGGTGTGCCTCTAAATATGTATGAATAGCCATAAGCAAATTTACTAATAAATATATTTTTATTTAATCTTAAAATTGCAAAGAAAAGACCTAGGAATAATCCAAAAAATAATGATGCAGATAATAATTTTAAAGTAACTATTGTTGCTCCAAGAAGTTTAGGGAAACTAGTTATCATTAAATCTAAATCCATTAGTACCCCCTGCTATACTTAACTTCTAATTTGTTAATTAATTTCATACTTACGTAAGTAAGCAAAAGATATAAAACTGCTGCAAATGAATAGAAGAATAATGGATCTCTAGTAGATCCTGCAGCAATATAAGATTGTCTCATTATTTCAACTAAACCTGTAACTGAGATAAGAGAGGTATCTTTTAAAGTTATTTGCCAAACATTACTTAAATTTGGAATAGCTAATCTTAACATCTGAGGTAATATTATTTTATAAAATTGCCCAAACTTATTAATTCCAAGTACCTTTGCAGCTTCAAATTGACCTTTGTCTATTGATTGTATTGCTCCCCGAAATACTTCTGTTGAATAAGCTCCAGAAATAATACCAATAGCCATTGAACCAGTAATAAAGGCGTTAATCTCTATATATTCGTAATAACCAAAAATTGAAGCTACATACATGATTGCTCCACTTCCACCAAAAAAGAAAAGATATATGACCAGTAGCTCAGGTACTCCACGGATTACTGTTGTATAAAAATTACCAACTAAATTTAAAGTTTTATATTTTGAAAGTTTTAAAGGTGTAAAAATTAATGCAAAAAAGAAACCGACCAACATTGCTGTGATCGACACAGCAATTGTCATTAAGGTTGCGTAAAATAATTCATCACCCCAACCTGTTTTACCAAATGCGAGAAGTTCCATATAGATTGGCGACTATATATTATAGTCGCCAGATCTGAAATGAATTACATAGAAGCGTCGAAACCAAAGTGCTTAATAGCAAGTTTGCTAATAATTCCTTGTTTTCTAGCTTTGTTAATTGCTTTATTAAAGTCTTTTAAGATTTTGGCATCTCTTTTTCCAATAGCACTATCGCTAGCTTGTCTAATACCAACGCCTACACCATTACCAAATGCACCACCTGAAAAAGTTGGTCCAACTAATACTACTGGTTTACCAGATTTGTCTGCATAATCAGTAAATGCTACTGCTGCTGCCAAAGCAACATCACATCTTCCAGATGTTAAATCTAGATTAACTTCATCTTGAGTTTTATAAGTTCTTACATTCACACTTCCTACATCACCTGACTCTAAAAAGTTTTGGTGAATTGTACCAGTTTGAGTACAAACAGTTTTGCCAGCAAGTGCTCCAGTTAATGTTTTAAGGGCTTTCTTAACATCAGATCCACCTAATGATAAATTAATACCTTCTGGTGTATCCATTCCTTCTAAACTTGAACCTTTCATTACTGCAAGAGAAGCTACTTCGTCAGCATAACCTTGTGAAAAAGTAATTGTCTTTTGTCTTTCAGCAGTAATTGACATTCCAGCCATTATTGCATCAAACTTTCTCATTACTAGAGCTGGTATCATACCGTCCCAATCTTGTTCAACGATCGTACACTCATACTTCATAATTGCACAAAGTTCTTGAGCAAGCTCTACCTCAAAACCAATAAGATTTCCTGAAGCATCCTTTGAATTCCATGGAGGGTAAGCGCCTTCAGTTCCAATTTTTATTTTTTCAGCAGAAACATTTCCAATGATAAATAAAGAAGCAAGAACTGTTAAAATAGTTTTTTTGAATATATTCATTATTTTCTCCTTTAATTAAGAAGAATTATTTCACAGTTTTAAATAAGAAAAAAGAAAAATTAATGATTAATTGATGAAGAAAAATTCCAAGAGCAATCAAAACTAGGTATGTAAACTCTTGATAATTTTGCATTTCCAAAATTTTGATTAAAAACATTCTGCCAATTTTCAACCTGTTGTGGTTTTTTGTCTTGGCTTCCCACTTGCGCAGTAATAACTCCTTTAGGTTTCAATATTCTCACTAATGAATCCATATTTTTAGAAGCTAAGTCTATACAAAATTGATCATCGTTAAGATCAACAAAAATATGGTCATAAGTGTCATCATCTACTGATTTAATGCTTTCAAATGCATCGCCCCATACACATTTAACAGAATTTTTTTCTGTTGCCTTCTTACTAATATCTCCGAGATGCTTATTACAAACATCAACTACTTCTGGATCCAGTTCGTACCAATCAATAAAATTAAATTTTTTAGAAATACATTCTCTTGCTACACCACCGTCACCGCCTCCAATAATTGCAGCTCTTTCATTATCTTCATTTAAATCTAAACCAGAACCTACAAAGGTTGAGCTATATAAATGCTCGTCAGTTGACGCGACTTGTATTTCACCATCTATAAATAAAGATTTTCCAAACTGTTCTAAATCTAAAATTTCTATGTGTTGACCTACTTTAGATTTAAAATCTTCTAAAACATCATTTACTACGTAAGATTTTTGTAAACCTGGTGAGCTATAAATATCATGATAAAGAGATTTTGTGTCTCTATTAAATTCTTTTTTAACTATTCTTTTGTGTTCAAACTCCTTCTTAATAATGTCTATTGCAACAGAGGGATTTATTTTTCCACAAGTAAAGAAATCAAAACTAATAATTCCTTTTTCTGGAAAAGTATGAAAACTAATGTGGCTTTCAGCCAACAAAGCAAGAATGGTAAAACCTTGAGGTTCAAATTTATATTTTGATATATTTAAGATTGTTACTTTTGCAGCTTTTGCAATATCGTGAATTACTTTTTCAAATACTGATGGATCATACTCTTTAGTAGTTCCAATTATGTCTAGGGTTATATGTTCACCAACTTTTGTCATAATATGCTTGATGAAACCTTAGTAATCAAATTTTTTGCTTCTTTCAAACAAAAAACTATTATAATACTTCGCTGAGGTTGTAACTGTGAAAAACAATTGGTCAAATTTAGAAGCAAAAAAATACATCAAAAAGTATACAAAACTTGGTCATTCAAAAGATATGGCTTTAAGAGTTTATACAACCAGATTATTAGGAAGAAATAGTGAGCTTGTTCTACATGGAGGTGGAAATACTTCTGTAAAAACATCAATTAAAGATATTGATGGCAAAAATTACGAGGTGCTCTGTGTTAAAGGTAGTGGTTGGGACATGGCTGAAATAGAGCCAGCTGGTTTACCTGCTGTAAAATTGAATCCACTTTTAGCTCTTAAAAATAAAAAATATTTAAGTGATGAAGATATGGTTGCATATCAAAAAAGAAACTTAATCGATATTAAGTCACCTAATCCATCTGTAGAAACTTTTTTACATGCCTTTTTACCTTTCAAATTTGTTGATCACACCCATTCTGATGCAATTATGGATGTAACAAATAGGCCAAATGGTAAAGATCTTTGTAAAAGAATTTTTGGACCCAAAGTTAGTATAGTACCTTACGTAATGCCTGGATTTGGTTTGGCTCAAAAAATTAATGAAGTATATAAGAAAAATCCAAATATTAATTGCTTAATACTTTTAAACCATGGAATATTTACTTTTGATAATGATGCTAAAAGATCTTATGACTTAATGATCAAATATGTTTCAATTGCAGAAAAAACTTTAAGAAAATTAAAAAGAAAAAAAATAAAACAAATCAAAAATTTTAGTACTAAGTTTAAACCTCATGAAATTGCACCAATTTTAAGAGGTCTATTAACTGAAAATAAAGATCAAAAATTTATACTAAATTTTAGGTCAAACAAAACTTTAGATTATTTTATAAATGGTGAAGAGGTTAAAAGATATTCTAGTATTGGAACTGCAACTCCTGACCATGTTATTAGAGTCAAGCCTTTTCCATTATTAATTACACCAAAACAAAATTCAACTATTGAAGATTTCAAAAAAATAGCTGAGAAAAGTTTCAAAGATTATAGAAAAAAATATGTAAAATATTTCAACACAAACAAAAAAAAAGTTAAAGGTAAAAAAACAATGTTAGATACATCACCTAGGGTAATCCTGGTACAAAACGTAGGTTTATTTAGTGTAGGTGATAGTCTTAATGCTTCCAAAATAGCTGGAGATTTGACAGAAACTAATGCAAGAGTAATTTCATCAGTAGAGGAAACTACAAAGTATAAATTCATACCTGAAAAAGATTTGTTTGATGTTGAATATTGGTCTCTAGAACAAGCTAAAATAAAAAAAACTAAAAAAATTCTCCAAGGAAATGTTGTTGTAATAACTGGTGGATTTGGTGCGATTGGTTCAGCCACTTACAAGCTATTTAAAAGTTATGGTGCAGAAATTGTATTACTTGATTACGATTCTAAAAAAGTTAAAGAAATGCAAAGTAAAATTAAAGATTTATGTTTGCACTGTGATGTAACAAACAAAAATAGTGTAAAAAATGCTTTTAAAAAGATTTGTGAACAATTTGGTGGTATAGATATTTTAATATCAAATGCTGGGACAGCAGTTGGTGGATCAATTGCTGAAGTGAATGATGATATCTTAAGACAAAGCTTTGAAGATAATTTTTTCTCTCATCAAAATTGTGCTTCAGAAACTATTAAAATAATGAAAAAACAAAATATTCAAGGATGCTTGTTGTTTAATATTTCGAAACAATCAGTTAATCCTGGAAAAAACTTTGGTCCTTATGGTCTCCCAAAAACAGCTTTATTAAGTTTATGTAAGCAATATGCCGTTGATTATGGATCACTTGGCATTAGATCAAATGGAGTTAATGCTGATAGAATTAGGAGTGGTCTTTTAAATGATGGAATGATTAAATCTCGAGCTAAGGCCAGAGAAGTTTCAACTGATGAATATATGAGAGGAAACTTGCTTTTAAACGAAGTAAAAGCAGAAGATGTTGCAAAAGCTTTTTTTCATCTAGCTGTATCCAAAAAAACAACCGGAGCAGTATTAACTGTTGATGGTGGAAATATAGCTGCTTCCCTAAGATAATTTAATTAAATAACTTTTTTAATCCTTCAGAAGAAGCCTTGGAAATCCCTTTTTCTGTAATTAAACCTGTAACATATTTTGCAGGTGTAACATCAAATGCTAAGTTCATTGCTTTACTTTTATTTGGATATATCAAAACTTTTTTAATTTTATTATTCTCATCAATTCCTTCTACATGAGATAATTCTTCAGAACTTCTTTCTTCAATAGGAATATCTTTTGCATCTTTGATGTCCCAATCAATTGTTGAACTTGGAAGAGCTACATAAAAAGGAACGTTGTTATCATGTGCAGCTAATGCTTTAAGATAAGTTCCAATTTTATTGCAAACGTCACCATTGGATAAAGTCCTATCAGTACCTACAATACACATATCAACTTCACCCCTCTGCATTAAAATACCCCCTGTATTATCAGCAATAATTGTGTTTGGAATTTCCTCTTCGTTTAATTCGTATGATGTTAAGTTTGCACCTTGATTTCTTGGTCTTGTTTCATCTACCCATACATGAACTGGTATTCCTTTTTTATGAGCATGGTAAATAGGTGATGTTGCTGTGCCCCAATTAATAGTTGCTAACCAACCTGCATTACAATGTGTTAATATGTTTACTGTATCTTTCTTTTTATTATAAATTTCCTCAATTATTTTTAATCCATTAATACCAATATTTTCACAAAACTTTTCATCTTCATCACATATTTCTTTTGCTTCATTTAAAGCAATATTTAATAGTTGATCACTATTAATTCCTTTTAATTTTTTTATCATTCGGTCTACAGCCCACTTTAAATTAATAGCAGTAGGTCTTGATTGAATTAATTCTTTTGCGCTTTTTTTTATAAATTCTAGATCATTATTTTCTTGAACTGCCAAAGCTAGGCCATAAGCAGCTGTACCACCAATTAGAGGTGCGCCTCTTACCTCCATTATTTTAATTGCATTTATTGCATCATTTACGGTTTTAAGTTCTTTAATTAAAAATTGGTGAGGAAGTTTTGTTTGATCAATAATCTTAACAACATTATTTTCAAACCAGATAGTTCGGTACTCTTTTCCCTCTATTCTCATTTATTTAAAACTCTACCAGCTACAGTTTTTAATTTATCTATAGTCTTTTTTGTTCTTTTTTCTGGAGCAGTAATAATTGCTACATCTAAACAATTATTTGTGGGATCATTTGGATCAATATGATTTTCAAAATTTTCAATCAAATTTTTAATCATAATTTTTGCTTTTTCAGCATTTCCTAATAATACTTTAATTACTTGCTGAACATCAACGTTTTCATGGTCAGGGTGCCAACAATCAAAATCCGTAACCATAGAAACAGATGCATATCGAATTTCAGCTTCTCTTGCGAGTTTTGCTTCTGGCATATTGGTCATTCCAATTACATCTGCTTTCCAAGATCTATATAAATTAGATTCTGCCAATGTAGAAAATTGTGGACCTTCCATAACAACATAGGTTCCATTTCTTTGATAGTCTATATCTGATGTTTTAATTGCCTCTTCGCATGCATTCATTAAACCATTTGAGGTTGGATGAGCCATTGATACATGAGCAACAATCTCATCATCAAAAAAAGTTTTATTTCTTGCAAAAGTTCTATCTATAAATTGATCTACAATTACAAATTTTCCTGGAGGAAGATCTTCTTTTAAAGAACCAACAGCTGAAACTGAAACAATGTCACTTACACCTAATTGTTTGAGAGCATCTATATTCGCTCTAAAATTTATGTTTGAGGGAGAAACAAAATGTCCCCTTCCGTGTCTTGGTAAAAAATAAACTTCCTTGCCATTATATTTGGTTTTTAAAATCTGATCAGATGGTTTTCCCCAAGGAGTTTCTAGATCAAGTAATTCTCTATCTTTAAATTCCTCAACATCATAAAGGCCACTACCACCAATTATTCCTAATTTATTAGTTGTCATAATTAAAAATTTATTTATTTATACTTCTATATTGAGTAATTATGAATTTAAAAGATTATATTAGATCTATACCAGATTATCCTAAAAAAGGTATTTTATTCAGAGATATTACTACGTTAATTAAAGACGAAAATGCATTTGCTGAAACAATTAATCAGATCGTTGAAAGATCAAAAAAATTTAATTTCACTAAAATTGCAGCTATAGAGTCCAGAGGGTTTGTATTTGCTTCTGCTGTTTCATATGTGCTTAAAAAACCTTTTATTATGTTAAGAAAAAAAAATAAATTACCAGCAGATGTTCACTCAATAAATTTTGAGCTTGAATATGGAACTGCAACAATTGAAGTTCATAAGGATTCTATTAATAAAAAAGATGAAGTTTTAATTATAGATGATTTAATTGCAACTGGAGGTACAGCTGAAGCAGCAGCAAAGTTGGTTGAGATTTCAAAAGGCAAGGTTGCAGGATTTGTATTTGTAATAAACTTATTTGACCTAGGTGGAACTGATAATTTAGTAAAAAGTAATTATAAAGTCGAAAATTTAATTGAATTTCCAGGGCATTAG
The DNA here is from genome assembly GCA_902591695.1 of uncultured Pelagibacteraceae bacterium. Taxonomy (GTDB): domain Bacteria; phylum Pseudomonadota; class Alphaproteobacteria; order Pelagibacterales; family Pelagibacteraceae; genus Pelagibacter. The sequence continues at coordinate 63,890 of CACJBQ010000001.1, forward strand.
GATTTAAAAAAACTTATCCACAGGCTATATATTGTTTGAAATTAATATTTATGATTATAACTTAACCAGGAATGAGAATTGAAGAAGAGTTAAAATTAGATTATTCAGATGTACTGTTTAGACCCAAGAGAAGTACATTAAAAAGCCGTAAAGACGTAAATCTTCTAAGAACATACAGATTTAAATACAGCAAAAATGAATGGTCAGGTATTCCAATAATGGCTGCAAATATGGATGGGGTTGGAGAACTGAGTGTTGCTGAAAAATTAAACGAATATGGAATGATAACATCTTTAACAAAACAACATGATGTTAAAAAAATTAAACAAAATAAAAATATTAAAAAAATCTATCCTAATATCGCGCTTAGTGTTGGTATTAAAAAAGAAGATTTTCAGAATTTAGATAAAGTATTAAAAGAATTTAGTTTTTTTAAATTTATTTGTATTGATGTTGCAAACGGTTATACAGAGCATTTTACTAATTTCATAAAATCAGTAAGAGATAAATATCCTACCAAAACAATCATTGCTGGAAATGTGGTAACAGCAGATATGACACAAGAATTAGTTTTAAGTGGAGCTGATATTGTTAAAGTTGGTATTGGACCTGGAAGTGTTTGTACGACAAGAATTCAAACAGGAGTTGGTTACCCTCAATTAAGTGCAGTAATCGAATGTGCTGATGCAGCGCATGGACTTGGTGCGCATGTAATTGCAGATGGTGGATGCACTTGCCCTGGTGATGTTGCTAAAGGTTTTGGAGGCGGTGCAGATTTTGTAATGCTTGGTGGAATGTTGGCTGGACATGATGAAGGAAATGGTAAGATTGTTAAAGTTAAAGGAGAAAAATTTATAGAATTTTATGGATCTAGTTCTGAAGTTGCTAATAAAAAACACTATGGCGGACTATCAGATTATCGAAGTAGTGAAGGAAGAAAAGTAAGAGTAAAATATAGAGGTAAAATAAACGATACTATTTTAAATATTCTTGGTGGTGTAAGAAGTAGCTGTACCTATGTTGGTGCTCCTTCACTTAAACAATTAAGTAAATGCACAACTTTTGTTAGAGTATCAAATCAGTTTAATGATAGTTTAATTAAATAATTTATTTTTCAAACTTAAAATCTTTAATATTTGTGGTTTCATATTTCTCAAAAGGCATATGTATCCATGGAGACTCTTTTAAGTAATCTACAGAATAATCAGGTTTAAATTTTGAAGTTGACTTATGCCATAAAACTGCAGTTTTAATTTTTTCATCAAAATAAAAACCATAAAAATGTTCTAACCATTTAATACTTTTTATTAAAGTTTTTCCAGAATCAGCTAAATCATCAACTAATAAAACATGTGACCCCAAATTTGGAGTAGTTTTTGCTAAATCTCTTGAAAAAGTAAACTGTCCTTGTTGATTTTTTATATCGTCACTATCACCATGGTAAGACTCAACAGATAAAATAGCTAGGGGGACATTAAAAAGTCTACTAAAAATATCTCCAACTCTTAATCCACCTTTTGCAATGCAAATTATTTGATTAAACTTTAAATTATCATCATAGATTTTTTTAGCTAATTGCTCTATCTTTTTATGATAATCTTCCCAAGTTATATAAATATCTTTCATAGTTTTTGGTAGCGGGAAGTGGGATCGAACCACTGACCTCGGGCTTATGAGTCTATCGCCATGAACCCTACTCTACTTATCTAGAACAAATACTCCTGTAAATGCTCTCTCTCCTTTCTAGTGATATTGAATCAAATTAAAGAATCTTAGTCAAGAACCAATGTCATTGGAGCACTATTGGAGCAATAAAAATTCGAGTACTTTTGAAGTTTATATCGTTTAAATCAATAAAGTTTAAAATTTATTTTAATAGGAGATAGAAATGATTGATTTAAAAAAAAAAATTATAAAAGTTCTAATTACTTTGATTATATCAACTACTTCATTTAGTGCATTAGCTCATGATGAGATTAATTTAAAAGGTAAATTTCAGAATATCGATGCTAATAATGATGAAACAATATCTTTAGAGGAGTTTAAAAATTTCGTACTAGAGAATAGAAGAATGAATAGATTAGAGAGAATATTTAATCGAATTGATAATAACTCTAATGGAGAAATAACAATCGAGGAACTAGAATTATTTCAAAAAAAATTTAGAGAAAAGCAAAAATCTTAAATTTAATTAACAGATTTTGTTTAGATGTATTTATTAAATCTATTTAAATTATGGATAATAATTTAAAAATATTATCATGTCTTATGATTCAGAATCTGATTATATTTTGCTTAAAGAAATACAAAAAGGAAATCATTCTGCGTTTAGCAAACTTGTAAATATTTATACAACAAGATTTTATAGTATGGCTTATCGATATTTAAATAATCAACAGGATGCTGAAGACATAGTTCAAAAAGCATTTTTAAAATTGTGGAAAAACCCTTATTCTTGGTCACCAGGTAAAGCAAAATTTACTACATGGTTTTCACGTGTAATAATCAATTTATGCCTAGATCAGCTAAAAAAAAGAAAACTAGTTAGCATATCTGAGAATTTTGAATTTATGGATCAATCAACACTTCAAATAGAAAAAATAATAAAGGAAGAAAGGAACATTTTAGTTCAAAAAGCTATTCAACAACTTCCCACAAGACAAAAAACTGCTCTAATTCTTTGTTTCCTCGAAGGCTATTCAAACAAAGAAGTAGCAACTATTCTAGAAACAACTGAAAAAGCTGTACAATCATTATTGTTAAGGGCAAAAGATTTTTTAAAGAGACAAATAGATATTACAAAATTATGATAGAAAATTAAATTTGATGCAAAACAAAAATAATAAAAACATAGATGCAATACTTAACAAACTTCAAGTAAAGCCTCATAGTAAAGATCTGGAAAAAAACATTATATATAAAGCTAAACAAATGAAACAGGGCAAATCATTTGTTTTTAATATTAATTATTTAATTGAAAGTTTTTCAGACAATTTACTTTTGCCATCAGCACGTCTTAATGCAGCAATTATTCTTATAGTTGGTTTTTTTGGAGGCATTATTGTTTCTAATTTATCAATACAAAATGAACTGCAATTAATTTTCAATGATAATTTTATAACAGAATTATTTTTTGATGAGGATATATCTATATGAATTACACTAAATATTTCCTAACATTTTCTATAATTTTAAATTTAGTCTTAATTGGTTTTATTATTGGTAATAAATTTAATACTAATTTCTTAAAAAAAGATAAATTTACAAATAATAAAATTGTTAAATTAATTTCAAAAACAGAATTGACTGAAGATAAAAAAGAAGAATTTATAGAACGAATTAAGAATTTAAAAATTTCAAAAAATCAAAAAAGAGAAGTTAGAAAATTGTGGCGAAATAAAATAAAGAAAATTATTGAGGCAGATGAATTCGATGAGGACGCACTCAAGGTATTATTAGAGAAACGAGCTAGTATTTTTGCAGATAACCGAGGAGAAGCAATTGATATAATAATTGACTTGCTAAATACGCTTTCTAAAAAAGATCGTATAAGAATATCTAAATTAATTCTTAAAACAGATTGAACTTAACCAATTCTCATTGGAGCACTATTGGAGCAAAATGATATCGATCGTCTAGAATGGTAGCGGGAAGTGGGATCGAACCACTGACCTCGGGCTTATGAGTCCCGCGCTCTAACCAACTGAGCTACCCCGCCTTAACTGATAAATGAGTTATAATATAAATCTTTATTGTTTCAATAAACTTTTTAAATTGAATTCTAAACTAAACAGTAAAATAAAAGGCTAAAGAACTAACCAAACCCACTAAAATAAATGAAAAAACAATTCTTTTTTTTAAAGTTCTTTTTTGATCTAACCTTACTCTATTCAGTAAAATATTTACATTTGTAGTTTTTATTTTATTTATTTCTAAATCTTTTTTTGAAGCAATTTCAGAATTAAATATTGACGTAGCTTGATCGTTTTTTTTCACAATTAATCTAATCAGTTAATTAACTAAAATACAACAAATTTAAAAGAAACTAAGTTCCTCTAAAATCTTTAGTATTTAATGGTTTTGAGAGAATCTCCACAGGATATTTAATTTTTTCAACTTCTATAAACAAATTGTTATCTTTTAGTTTTTCTATTGTGTTTCCTGAATTAACATAACCAAATGATAAATTTTTATCAAAGCAAAATGAATAATTTCCTGAAGTTGTTCTTCCAATAATTTTATCATCTAAATAAATAGGCTCTTCATGTAGCAACAAAGGTTCACCAGGTTTACTATCTTTTAAAGTAAACATCATCATTGTTTTATCTAATGGCTTATCTTTAATTTTTAGCAAAGCATCCTTACCAATAAAATTAATATTTTTTTTATAGCTAATTGTAAACTTTAAACCTGCTTGATACTGATTTTCCTCTGGAGAAATATCATGGCCCCAATGCAGAAAACCACTTTCCATTCTCATTATGTCCATCGCATGCATTCCACAATGAGATAAATCAAAATTTTTACCCTCTTCAATTAAAATTTTATAAAATTTTAAAGCGTTTTCTTTATCGACATATAATTCAAATCCAAGTTCACCGACATAAGATATTCTTTGTGCCCAAACTTTAATATCATTTACATTTATATTTTTACCTGTACCAAATTTAAAATTTTCAGAACTAAAATCATCACCACTTATCTTTTGAATCATATTTCTACTTTTAGGACCAAACAAACCGAGACAACAAATGCTTTCGGTGACATCTGAAAATTCAACTTCTTTAGATAAATATTTAAGGATATGATATTTATCTCTTTCCCTTGTTGCTGCTGAACTTACAATTCTAAAATGATTTTTGTCGATACAAACGACCGTTAGGTCAGTTTCAATTCCGCCATACTCATTTAACATATGAGTATAAGTAGATTTACCAATTTCATTTTTAATATTAGCTGTGCAAATTCTTTGTAAATCACTATGAACTTTTTCGCTTTTCAAATCAAATTTAGAAAAAGTTGAAAAATCAAAAAGTCCAACATTTTTTCTGGCATTTATTGTTTCATATTTTGCTGATGGGTACCAATTTTGATAATTAAAACTATAATTATATTTTGGTTTTTCTCCGTTTAAAGAGTACCACATGGGTCTTTCAAACCCTCCTGCTACCCCAAAACATGCACCAGCTTTTTTTAATTCATCGTGATAAGGTAATAATTTTTCATTTCTTGAAGTTGAATGTTGTTTAAACGGCCAATGCATACCATAAAGATCTCCTAAAGTTTCCGTAACCCTATCCATGATAAATTTTGAAGAAGAATGAAACTTTTGAAATCTCTTTATATCTAAAGAAAATAAGTCTTCATTTATATGACCGTTAATCATCCATTCCGCAGTTACTCTTCCTGCTCCTCCAGAGCTTGCTATTCCAATACTATTGAAGCCACAACACGTATAAAGGTTTTTTACTTCTGGTGTTTCCCCAAGTAAATACTGTGTATCAGGTGTAAATGATTCAGGACCTGAAAAAAATTTTCTTATACCTGCATTTTCTAACATGGGCAGTCTATGAAAAGATTTTTCAAGGTAAGGTTCAAAATGATCAAAATCATCAGGAAATTCTCCAAATGAAAAATCATCAGGAACTCTACCTCTATCTTTAAAAGCAGGTTTTGCATTAGGCTCAAAAATTCCAACTAACATTTTTCCAGCATCTTCTTTTAAATATAGACAAGCATTGTAGTCTCTTAAAACAGGTAAATCTTTTGGAAGATCTTTCATCGGTTCAGTAATTACATAGAAATGCTCATTAGGATACAATGGAATACTAACACCAATATCCTCTCCAATTTGTCGAGACCACATTCCTGTAGCTAAAACTACATATTCACAATCGATTTTTCCTTGGGCAGTTTCAACACCACATATTTTTTTATTTTTTACTGAAATTTTTTTTACTGGTGACTTCTCAAATATTTGTACACCTAGCATTTTAGCTGCTTTTGCTAATACATTAGTAACTCCCACTGGATCTGCCTGACCATCTTTTGGCATGTAAATACCACCAACAAGATCCTCATGATTAACTACTGGATATAATTCTTTTATTCTGTCTTTATTTAAAACTTCTACCTCAACATCAGATAGTTGTGCAGTTGTGGCTTGCCTTAATAACTCTTGCATCCTTTCTTTAGATGTAGCAACTGTTATTGCACCATTTTGCTTAAGACCAGTGGATAAATCCGTTGTTTTTTCTAATTCTTTATAAAGATCTAAAGAGTATTTTCTTAATTTTGTAATAGTTGAACTGGCTCCTAATTGCCCTATTAGTCCAGCAGCGTGCCAAGTTGTTCCGGAAGTTAATTGATCTCTTTCTAATAAAACTACATCCTTCCAACCAAATTTAGCCAAGTGATAAGCACAAGATGTCCCTGCTACACCACCACCAATAATTACAACTTTAGTACTTTTTGGTATTTCTTTACTCATTTTTTAATTTCTATTTTGTTTAAAAAAACCATTGGTATCAATTTAAGTGCATAGATGTATCTTTTTATAAAAATTAATGGATTATAAATTAATCTTACTAACCATCCTAAATAAAACTTATCGATAAAATTATTTATGGGAGCTTGATCTCCTGTAAAAAAAGAGATTGCACCCCCGGTGCACAGAATAATTGGTTTTTTTTTTAAATTTTTTTTTAGGTATAATCCAAGAATTTCTTGAATACCTCCACCTATATTGGTTAGTATGAAATCAGGTTTCACTTTATTGATTTTGGCTAGAAGTTTTTTATCCTTTAAATGTTTAGTTCCATAATGTGGTGCAATATAGTTATATATTTTTTTTAGTCCCTTTTTTCTAAAAAAATTTTCATTAGATTTTGAAAATTGGATATTAGGATCAATACAAAAAATTGATTTATTTTTATTTTTTTTCAAATAAATTAAAAAATAATATAAAAATTTATAACCTGAAAACCTCACTACCTTTATATTTTTAAACAATCTTAAGAGTAAAACAAAAAAACCACTATCAAAAAATACATAATCAGCATTTTTAAGTGAATTATAATATTCTTTACTGGAGTTAATAGATGCAATTCCTGGGGCACTTGGGAAAGTATAATAACCTTTTTTTATAATTATTTTTTCAAATTCTCTAAAATTGAAATTATTAAATATAATATTTTTAAATTGTATTTTTTTAATCATTTTTAAATACTTCAATAATAAACATTATTGACATAATTTATTGAGAGTTTTTTTCAAAAATATAAGCTTTTATTATATATAATTAATTAAAATTGAATATATAACAGTTTTATTATAGTGAATTATCAAACTCAAAATGAAAATAATTGGAATTAATGCTTTTCACGCAGATTCTTCTGCATGCATATTGGTAGACGGTAAATTAATTGCTGCAGTAGAGGAAGAGCGTTTCAATAGAATAAAACATTGGGCAGGTTTTCCTATAGAATCTATAAAATACTGTTTGGAAGAAACAAATTTAACAATATCTGATATAGATCAAATAAGTATAAATATTGACCCAAAAGCAAATTATTTAAAAAAAATTTTTTTTTTATTTAAACACCGTCCAAGTTTAAATTTAATTTTAAAAAAATTAAAAAAGAAAAAAAAATATAAATCTATTGGAGAAATAATAAATCTTGAATTTAACAAAGAAAAATTTAAAGGAAAAATTAATAATATTGAGCATCATTATGCTCATTTATCATCTTCATTTCATGTATCGCCATACGATGAGGCATGTATATTGTCAGTAGATGGATTTGGTGACTTTGCCAGCACTGCTTGGGGATATGGCGCTAATACTGATATAAAAATTGAAAATAAAATTTATTTTCCCCACTCTTTAGGAATTTTTTATCAAGCGTTAACTCAATTTTTAGGTTTTAAAAATTATGGTGATGAATACAAAATAATGGGATTAGCTCCTTATGGCAAACCTAAATATGTTGAAAAATTAAGAGATATGATTTTGATTAAAAACAAAGGTAATTTTGAATTAAATCTAGATTATTTTAAGTTTCACAAGGAAGATTTTAATTACAGATGGGAGGATGGTAAAATTGAAATTGAGGATTTGTATACAAAAAAAATTTTAGACTTGCTGGGTCCAGAACGTGAGAAGGATGAACCTTTAAACGATTTCCATAAAGATATAGCTCACTCAACCCAAAGAATATATGAAGAGGTTTTTTTAAATATTTTAAATAATCTTTATGAAAAATATCAAAATAAAAATTTGTGTATTGCAGGTGGATGCGGAATGAATTCTGTAGCTAATGGAAAAATAAAAAATAATACAAAGTTTGAAAATGTATATATTCAAGCAGCTGCTGGAGATGCTGGTGGTGCTATTGGTGCAGCATATGCAACATATTATCAAAATAAAAAAAAGGAAAGAAAATTTCAAATGAGGCATGCATATTTAGGAACATCTTTTAATGAAATTCAAATATTAGATTGTTTAAAAAATAATCAAGAAAAAATTGAAAATCAAAAATGTAATTATAATAAAATATCTAATAATAATGAATTAAGCAAAATAGTTGCTAAAGATATATCTGAAGGAAAAGTAATTGGATGGTTTCAGGGAAAAATGGAATGGGGACCTAGAGCTTTAGGTAATAGATCTATATTAGGTGATCCACGTAGATCAGATATGAAAGATATACTTAATCTAAAAATTAAAAGAAGAGAAAGTTTTAGGCCATTTGCTCCTTCTATTTTAAGGGAGCATGTTTCTGAATGGTTTGAGAATGATGACGAGGTACCTTTTATGATGAAGGTTTATCAAATTAAAGAAAATAAACGTGAAGAGATACCTGCTGTAACACACGTCGATGGTTCAGGAAGGTTGCAGACTGTTTATAAAGAAACAAACGAAAAATATCACGATCTAATAAATGAATTTTATAAGTTAACAAATATTCCTATTTTACTAAACACATCATTTAATGAAAATGAACCAATTGTAAGTAAACCGGAAGAGGCCCTGGATTGTTTCTTGAGAACAAAAATGGACACTCTAGTGATGGGAAATTATATTATTAAAAGGTCTTAAAATACTGAGCTATAAAACACTTGAAGCTTCTACATAGTCATGTCCAAAAGCATCTGCAACAGCTTTATACGTTACATTGCCTTTGCAAACATTTAAACCTGCTAGAAAATTTTTATCCTCACTAAGTGCTTTTTCATAGCCTTTGTTCGCAAGCTTAACTAAAAAAGGTAAGGTTGCATTATTTAATGCCAATGTTGAAGTTCTAGGAACACCACCTGGCATATTTGCTACACAATAATGTACTACATCATCAACTATATAAGTTGGATCTCCATGTGTTGTGGGTTTACTTGTTTCAACACATCCTCCCTGATCAATTGCTACATCAACAATAACCGAACCTCTTTTCATTCTTTTGATCATTTCTTTAGTAATCAATTTTGGTGCTTCCGCCCCTGGAATTAATACACCACCAACTAATAAATCAGCCTCAGCAACTAATTTATCTAAATCTGTTTTGTCACTTTGTTCTGGAATAATTTTATCTCCAAACATTTCAACAAGTTGTTTTAATCTAGCCTCTGATTTATCTACAATATGAACTTTTGCTTGCATACCAGTTGCAATTACAGCGGCATTTTCTCCAACAACTCCTCCACCTAATATAACGACAGTCCCACCTGTTACACCTGGTGCTCCTCCTAAAAGCAGGCCTCTGCCACTTTGGTTTTTCTCTAAACAATGTGCACCCGCTTGTACAGACATTCTTCCTGCAACTGCACTCATAGGTGCAAGTAAAGGTAGTCTTCCATTATCATCTGTAACTGTTTCGTAAGCGATATTAATACTTTTAGATTTTATTAATCCCTCAGTTAATTCCTTTGCAGCAGCTAAATGGAGATAAGTATATACGATTTGATTTTGTCTAATCATATCAACTTCTACTTTTTGAGGTTCTTTAACTTTAACAATTATTTCTGCATCATTAAAAATATCAGAAGCTGTATCAGCAATTTTAGCCCCAGCTTTTATATATTGATCATTCTCAAAACCAGCTTCAAATCCACCATTGTTTTCAACTAAAACTTCATGACCTTCAGAAACTAAAGTTTTAACACTATCAGGTGTTAAACCAATTCTATTTTCTTGTGGTTTTATTTCTTTAGGAACTCCAATTTTCATAAACGAAAATTAATTTTTTTTACTTTTTGCGTAATTTGTTATTCCAGTTCGAAGTTTTTCTATTATTTCATCAATATGTTTTTTTTCACAAATAAACATTGGTGCAATTATTAAACAATCACCAGTAGCTTTGAAATTTACCCCAGCTTCATAACAGTGTTTAAAACAAGTAAACCCTGCAGCACCTGGTTTTTTATCCATTACTATATCAATTCCACCCATCATTCCGTATCCTCTGATGTTATCAACAACATCGATATCTTTTAAAGACATTAAACCCTCTTGAAAATAAGGAGCTAAATTTTTTGCTCTATTAAAAATATCATCCTTTTCAATAATATCCTGTACAGCTAATCCAGCAGCCACAGAAATTGGAATTCCTGAATAAGTGTATCCATGAAATAATTCGATTGTTCCTTTAGGAGCATTTTCTGCAATAGCATCATAAATATCTTCTTTACATGCAACTACACCCATTGGACTAATTCCGTTTGTGGTAGCTTTTGCCATTGTCATCATGTCTGGAGTTACTCCATACTCTTGTGATGCAAATGGAGATCCGGTTCTTCCCCATCCAGTGATTACTTCGTCAAAGATTAAAAGTATTCCATGTTTATCACAAATCTCTCTTAATCTTTGCAAATATCCTTTTGGAGGAACTAATGTGCCTGTTGATCCTGCGATAGGTTCAACAATACAAGCTGCAATATTTTCAGCTCCAAAGTTAATGCAAATTCTTTCTAAATCTTCTGCTAACTCAACACCTGTTTCTGGTTGACCACTTACAAACTTATGTTCTGGCAAATGTGTATGTCTCATATGTACAACACCTGGCATTAAAACACTTGCAAAAGTTTTTACGTTATTAACCATACCTCCAACAGAAGTCGCACCAATATTCATTCCGTGGTAACCTCTTTCTCTACCAACAAATCTAAATCTTTGGCTATCACCTCTTGCTCTGTGATAAGCGATTGCAATCTTAATTGCTGTTTCAACAGCTGTTGAACCACAAATGGTATAAAACATTCTATTTAAATTTCCTGGAGTATGTTTTGAAATTCTTGTAGCTAGCTCAAAAGATCCACCAAAACCTTGTTGGAAGGGTTGACAATAATCTAAGGTTTTTAATTGATTTGTTATTGCTTCTATAATTTCCTCTCTACCGTGTCCTAAAGGATTGCAAAATAATCCTGAGCTTGCATCAATTTGGGTTTGACCTTGATGGTTTTTTAAATACACACCTTTAGCTTCAACAATTAATCTTGGATTTTCTTTAAAGTCTTTGTTAGATGTAAATGGCATCCAATGCTCATTTAAAGAATTTGGAATTGCTGTTTTGTTTTGTGTGCTCATAAAAATTTCTTTCTAAAAAATATTTTAAAATTAATCTTAAAGCCTCTTTAGACTAAAATAAACGGATTAACTACCACATTATTGACACAACCAAAGATTGTATTAACTTTCTTTTTTGTTTTACTTCGGAGACAATTTGAATTTAAATATCCAGAATTTAATTAATTAAACATAGGGGAATAAATGAAAAAAATACTAAGTTTTATTCTAGGATCTATTTTTGCACTTAACCTATCAATTTCAGTTGCTAATTCAGCTGCAAATGAAGTTAGAGTTGCATACTTTCTAGAATGGCCAAGCCCAAATTTAGAAGACATGCAGAAAAAGAATTTTGCTAAAGCTCTTGGTGTTCCAGTAAAATGGACAAATTTCACTAATGGTGGAGCAATGACTGATGCTATGTTAGCAGGAGATATCGATATATCTTACTCACAAGGATTAGTACCTTTTATCAATGCTGTAAAATCTAATGCACCTATCAAATTAGTTGATATTGCTATGGAATACGGAATGGGTGGAACTACTTGTGTTACATCTAACGCTTCTGGAATTACAAAAGCAAATGCTACTGAATTAGAGGGTAAAAAGGTTGCTGTTCCATTAGGAACAATGGCTGAATACGTTTTTGATGAAAGTATGAAAGTTGTTGGTGCTGACAGAGGTAAAATGGATATTATTCAAATGGACCCAGAAGAAGGTGCTGCTGCATTAGTAAGTGGCGATGTTGTGATGGCATGTTTATTTGGTGGTAATTCTATCAAAGCAGCAACTGCAGTTGGATCAAGACTTTTAACTGTAGATGAAGCTAGAGCAGCTGGTATCTTAGGTATAGATATTACTTCTGTTACAGATAAATTCATGAAAGAAAACCCAGGTATGTTAAGAACTTTCATCGAAGTTACTCATGAAGCTAATGCTAGATACAAAGCTGGTAAAGCTGACATGAATTCGATGGCTAAAGCTTCTGAAATGACAGTTGCAGATATGAAAGACACTTTAAGTGGTTTCAAATTCTTAACTCCAGAAGAAACAAAAGCATCTATGGAAAGTGGTAATCTTGATGGTTTCCTAAAAGGTATGGGAACTCCAGGAGGAGCTGTAGATACAAGTTTCTTACCTTTATAATTTTAAGGGTTTAAAACTTTTTAAATAGGCACTGATTTTATAATTGGTGCCTATTTTTTTTATCAAATTTCTAATATAAGACTGTAATGAGTGATCTGATTTCTCAAAATCTTAATATGATTTTCAAAACTCCTAAAGGGGAAACAGTTCATGCTTTAAAGGATGTAAGTTTTACTTTGAAAAAAGGAGAATTGCTTACAGTACTTGGACCTTCTGGTTGTGGAAAAACAACTTTATTAAATATTACCGCAGGATTTTTAAGACCCACCTCAGGAAAAATAACACTTAATAATAATGAAATTGATGGACCTGGTGTTGAAAGGGGAATGGTATTTCAACAAGGTGCTTTATTTGAATGGTTAACAGTAGCTGAAAATGTAAATTTCGGACTTAGGATGAAAAAAGAAGACCCTGAAGTTACAGCAAAAAAAGTTGATGAGTGGTTAGATATAGTTGGACTTAAAGGTTTTGGAAACACACCTACCTATCAGTTATCAGGTGGTATGCAGCAAAGGGTTGCTCTTGCAAGATGTTTAATAAATGACCCTGATTTAATTTTAATGGATGAACCATTAGGTGCATTAGACGCATTAACAAGAGAAAAGATGCAGTCTCTAGTTTTAAAGATTTGGAAAGAAACTGGAAAAACTATTATCTTAATTACTCACTCTGTTGAAGAAGCATTGTTGCTTGGAGAAAGATTATATGTAATGGCACCAAGACCGGGGCGTATACACAAAGAGTATAATCTTCCCTTTGCTGAAATGGGTCTTACACAAGATTTAAGAGAAATTAAAAAAAATAAAGAATTCTCATCTACAAGAGAAGAAATTTTATCCATGATTTGGAATATGGAAGAGGAAATAATGGGGAAAGATAATTAATGTTAACCCAATTTGTAACAATATTAATTATCGTATCTGTAATCGGCTGTATTCTTTATGGAAGAAGATTAATTAGGACTGAAAAAGTTGATGCCGTATTTGGTAATCCAGAAAGAGCAAAAGGTGGAACACACTGGGTGATAGTTGGAACTAGCGCAATTCTCATGTTATGGCTTTATTATTCATGGGATATCGCTAAAGGCTTCTATCCAAAATCAGCTAATGAATTATGTCAAGTTGCTAAAATTAACGAGTCATTATTAGGTTTAAAATATCAATTTCCTATTGAAGAAAGAGAATTCAAAAGCACATCAATTATAAAAATTGAAAACAAAAACCTTGAAAAAATTGCTAATGAAATTAATGGATCTACAGATTTAAATGATCAACAAAAAACAATTCTAGTAAGCTATATAGATAGAACTTCAAAATTAATTCCTTTCTTAACTAGTGAAGAGCTAATGGAAATGGAAACTAAAATTAAAATCAAAGAAATGACAGAGGAAATCAGACTTCTTAGTTCAAATTTCCAAAAGACAGATTATCCATTTGAGACAGATGATGAAAAAAATGAAAGACAAAAACTTATTAATGAACAAGGTGGTTGGGGAATAACAACAATAGATTCTGGAAGTGGTTCTATAGAAAATACAATAGAAATACCAACTGCACCCCAAACTAATAGAGGTTTAAAATTTGCTGCAGCTGCGGCTGAACTAAAAATTATTGATGATAAATTTTTTAAACTAAGAAATCATAATCCTCAGTTTAAAAATGCAATTAAACAACTTAAAGATGACATTAAAGCTTACAGAAAAGGTTTAAATGATAATGAAGAAATTGCATCTGATTATGCAAAGAACATTGTTAAAATTGCAAGAAGAATAGAGTTTGCAAGTATCTATCCTCCTAATGCATTAAATGAAATGCAGGCTGCAATAATTGAATTTGACGAATTGCAAAATAAAGAACAAGGTGGATTAAGATTAATTGATATTCTTCTATTTCCAGCAGGAACAATTGTAGCAAGTGGACCAACATGCTCTGAACAAGGATCAGGAAGATGGTTACCAAAGCCATCTGATACTTTTAATAAATTTATACTGATGTCAAAACCAAGCGTTGGCTACAAAAATATTCCTCTTTTGTGGATTGAAATGGTTGATGTGAGTAAAATGATAGGTTTTATCTTGCCAGATTGGATAGCAGATATATTGCCTGGTGAATATCCAGTACATACTAAAGATGGAATTGTAAAAGAAAACTTTAAGAGCAATGTATTAAAATTTGTTACAGGTGACTTTAAATTATTTAAAGTACCTGTTCCATACGGACATATTTGGGATTCTTTTTTAAGAGTATTTTTAGGATTAATCTTCGGTATTATAATTGGTGTACCTTTAGGATTATTTATGGGCCTAAACAGATTTGCAAAAGGTTTTTTCGATCCATTAATTGAACTTTACAGACCTGTTCCTCCTCTTGCATGGGCACCTTTGATTATTTCAGTTCTTGGAATTGATAACTCAGGAAAAGTATTCTTGTTATTTATGGTCTCTTTATCGATAATGATTATTTCTGCAAGAGCTGGTGCTTCAGGAACACAACTATCAAAAATCCATGCAGCCCATTCATTGGGAGCTACTAAAAAACAAATTTTAAGACATGTAATTTTCCCAAATTCACTTCCTGAAATTCTTACAGGAATTAGAGTGGCTGTTGGTATGTGCTGGGGAACACTTGTTGCTGCAGAGTTTTTAGCAGGTACAACAGGTATCGGTTTTGTTGAAAACGTTGCTAAAAAGTATTTCCAATACGAAGTAATTTGGATAACGATATTTATTATGGGTCTACTAGGTCTTTTATTTGATATTACTTTAAGAAAAATAATAGACAAAACTATTCCTTGGCGTGGAAAAGGATAAATGTTAAGGGGGTGATATGAAGACCCTAGTTTTAAAAAAACAAATCGTTAAAATATTCCAAAAATTTGGTCTAAGTAAAGATCATGCTTTAATTTCTACCAATGCATTAATTA
This sequence comes from uncultured Pelagibacteraceae bacterium, assembly GCA_902591695.1. Lineage (GTDB taxonomy): Bacteria > Pseudomonadota > Alphaproteobacteria > Pelagibacterales > Pelagibacteraceae > Pelagibacter. The sequence continues at coordinate 79,515 of CACJBQ010000001.1, forward strand.
ATGCAGAATTAGTTGGTGCTTATGGACATGGTTTATCTAGACTAAAGATGTACTGTGATCGAATTTCTAAAAAAGTAATTAATCCAAAACCAAAAATTAAAATTAAAAAAATTTCTACTTCAATTTCTCACATTGATGCAAATAATAGTATCGGTTTTGTTGCAGCTGATTTAGGAATTAAAACTGCAATTAAACATGCACAAAAAACTGGAATAGGAATGGTAGCAGTTAAAAATAGTGGTCACTATGGTTTATCTGGTTATTACGCTGAACAAGCAATAAAGAAAAATTTAATTACAATGATCTATACAAATGCTCCACCTGCAGTTGCTCCACATGGTGCATTAAAAACATTATTTGGAACAAATCCAATTTGTTTTGGGTCCCCTACTGGTTCTAAAATTCCATTTATTCTAGATACATCAATCTCAATGATTAATAGAGGAAAAATTAGAGTTGCAGCAAGAAACAATCAATCAATTCCTGCGGGAGTTGCTTTAGATAAGTTTGGTAAACCAACTACAGATGCTAAAAAAGCTTTAGCGGGAGTTCAATTACCAATTGCAGGTTTTAGAGGCTCAGGACTTGCTTGGATGGTAGATATATTAAGTGGAGTTTTAACAGGAGGAAATCACGCAGGAAGAGTTAAAGATCCATTTGATGATTTTTCAGGTCCACAAAATATTGGGCATTTATTTATTACTTTTAAAGCAAATTTATTTCAAAAAAATTATAACCAACGAATTAAAGATAATATTAAAACAATTAAAAAACTTCCTAAGATAAAAGGTGTTAAGGAAATAATGTATCCAGGACAAAATAAATATGCCCGGTATAAAAATAACTCAAAAAAAGAAATTTCTATACCGGATATAATAAAGAAAGATTTGGAAACTTTAATAAGTTAACATCGTTAGAGCACCCAAAGAAACGATAACAGATGATAAAATTATTGTTCGTTTAACTTTTTCCTTCTTCTTTTCTTCCAGAAGTCTTTGCTTTAGAACATCCACGTTAACCCTTTTCGGAGTTTCGACATATTGAGAGGGGGTCTCTACAATCTCGGATGTTCTATTTAAGCTTTCTGTACTCATATTTCGTTTATAAGTCTAATTTTAATCATTATTAGTTTAATTTTTACATACTAGGGTTGTCCAAAATGGGTTGACTTTAATATTGCTTTTGTTCATATTGGGTTTTTTTTTAATGTATGACAACAATACCAAGTATTTCTGAACATATTGATGAGAAGGTAATCAACAAAGTAATTCAAGATAATTTTGCCGCACTGGCACCCGCTTATTTTACTTTAACAAGTAACTGGTTTGTAAGAGCCTATGATCATTATAAAGACATAGATAAGTTTGTCCTCATTATATATTTGATACATCAAGACCTTATATATTTCAGACAAAATGGTGTAAAAATTGACTACGACTCCTTTTATAAAGATAAATCAATCGAAATTAATAAAATTAATATTTCAGACATCTCGAAAGATCTAGGAATTCCGAAAGAAAGTATTAGAAGAAAAGTTTTAGAACTAGAAAAATTAAAAGTGATCAAAAGAACTGGTAAGAAAATTTTTGTTGTTCGAGATACGCTTTATTCAGCTAAAGCGGTCGACACTCTTACAGAGGTTTCAAATATCTTGTATGAATTTAATAAAATTTTAAAAAAAGAAAAATTAGTAAATGAAGTTTATTCTCATAAAGAAATAATATTAGCAATAAAAGAAAATTTTTCTTACTGCTTGTATCAGTTTAATAAATTTTGGTTTATTTTTATAAAAAGATGGAGAGAAGAATTAAAAGATTTAGAGGTTTTTGCAATCGGCATGGTTGTGCTAATAAATACAATTAAAAATCCAAAATTTACTCCAAAAAAACCACATTTAGATTCATATAGAAAAGAGATTCAGGGGTCAGATAAAAGAGGAGTTAATGCTATGTCAATTTCTGAGATAACTGGTATTCCTAGACCTACAGTTGTTAGAAAAATAAAATATTTAGTTGATAAAAAATTTCTTCATATAAATGATAAAAAATTAATTACATACAATGCTAAAGATAGTGCTTTTGTAACAACAAAGGGAATGGTGAATAAAAATATGCTTAGCTTAAGCCATTTTATTTATAAAGTTTTTAATCAAATAAGAATAATCAATAATTAATTAGACTTTCTTAATAAATAAATGAAAATAAATCCTGTTATATACATGATTAGTGCATAGGCAGCTGTTGGTATTGCGTATGATATATCAGTACCAAATATTTGTGTAGAAACGAATATAGCTAAAGTACCATTTTGTAATCCGCATTCTAAGGCAATACACCTCATTTGTTTAATTCCTGAAGTAAAAGCTTTCGCAATGTAGTATGCAATAACCATCATCGATACATTTAATATTAAAGTAATTAAACCAGCTTGCATTATAAAGTTAACTAAATTGTCTTTTTCTTCGTAAAACGCTGCGAAGAAGAAAATTGCAAATAAAACAATATTAAGTTTGTTAAATATTCCAACTCTAGAAGCTATAAAATTTTCAGCAAATTTTCTAATAATCATTCCTAAAATTACAGGTACAGTTACAACTAAAAACATTTTTAGTGCTATTCCTGTCATTGAAATATTTTGAGAAATCTCTGTTATTCCAAGGAAATCTGCAGATGTAAAAATTATTAATGGAACCGTTATTATACTTAATAAACTAATTACAGCTGTTAAAGATATTGATAATGCAACATCTCCATCAGCAAATTTTGTCATTACATTAGATGTAACTCCACCTGGAGCTGCAGCTATGATCATAACCCCTATTGCAATTTCTGGTGGTGTTTTAAAAATTAAAATTAATATGTATGCTACGATAGGAAGAATTATTAATTGAGAAACAAAACCAACTATAAAATCTTTTGGTGTTTTTAATATTCTGCCGAAATCTTCTAGTTTTAATCCTAGGCCTAAGCCTAACATTATTAATGCCAAAATAATTGGCGCAATTTTAGTTACAACCTCCAAAGTCTCCCCCGCTCAATACCGATTATATAAAGTTGTTAAATTTATATAAAGATTTTTTTTTTATATACATGTTAAGTTTTTTCACTTATTTGTAGAAAAAATGCTTTCAAACAAAGAAATTGTGTGTCCAAACAACCTATTGGATTTAGCTCATAAAAAAAAAGGAGTTAAAGTTGCAGTTGTAAATGCTGGCAAACCTTTGCCTATGTTATCCGTTCAAGACGCGGTTAATGAAAATTTAATTGAGCCCATATTTATTGGTCATGAAGTAGAAATTCAAAAATGTGCCGAAGATATTAAATGGGATATTGCAAAATACGAGCTTATTCATGAGCCTGTGGAAAATGATACTGCTAAAATTGCAGCTAAATTAGCAAGTGAAGGCAAGGTACAAATAATAGTCAAAGGCCATATTCATACTGATGTGCTAATGAAAGAAGTGCTTAAACGTGAATATAATTTGTTGGGAAAAACAAGATTAAGTCATATCTGGCATATGACTATCGGTAAAGATGATAAGCCATTAATTATTACTGATGGAGCATTAAATGTTTTGCCAAATGTTAAAACAAAAATGCATATTCTTAAGAATGTGGTTAATTTTTCAAATAGAATAGGAATAGAAAAACCAAAAGTATCCGTATTATCTGCAACAGAGGAAGTTTTGGAAAGTGTCCCAAGTTCTATCGAGGCTGCAGAAATAACAAAATTAGCCAAAGAGGAAAATTTAAGTGCAGACGTTTTTGGTCCTTTAGCGTTCGATAACAGTATTTCAAAAAAATCTGCTGCAATTAAAGGAATTAAAAATTTGGTTGCTGGAGAAGCTGATGTTTTATTAGTACCTGGTGTAGAAACTGGAAATGCTTTAGTAAAAATGCTTATCTATTTTAGTGGAGCATGCGCCGCAGGAGTTGTTGTTGGTGGAAAAGTACCAGTTGTTATAACAAGTAGATCTGATGAAGCTCAAGCGCGATTAGCTTCGATTGCAGCTGCAGTAGTCGCTTTAGACTAAATGATACATTGAATTTCAAAAGAAATTCATTTAAATAAACTGAAATTTAAAGGAGAGAAATGGCAATTACATACTTAAAAAAATCACCAAAAACATCATCAACTGACGACACAAAAACAAGAGAAATAGTAGAAAATATTCTAAAAGATATTGAGACTAGTAAAGAAGAAGGTTGTAAGGAGCTTTCGAAAAAGTTTGATAAATATGAAGGTGATGTAATTGTTTCAAAAGAAAAAATTGAAGAAATAAAAAAAAATTTAGATCAAAAAACTAAAGATGATATTCAGTTCTCTCATGAAAGAGTGAGAAAATTTGCTGAAGCACAATTAAAAAATTATGGCCAAGACTTTGAAGTTGAATTATCTGATGGTTTATTTGCAGGACAAAAACTTATTCCAGTAAATACAGCTGGTTGCTACGTACCAGCAGGAAGATATGCTCATATAGCCTCAGCTGTAATGAGTGTAACTACAGCAAAAGTGGCTGGTGTTAAAAATATTTTAGTTTGTAGCTCACCTAAACCTGGTGTTGGAGTTCATCCTTCAATTGTTTATACAGCCGACTTATGTGGTGCTGACGTAATAATGAATTTAGGTGGCGTGCAAGCTATTGCAGCAATGACAAACGGTTTATTTGGAAATGCACCTGCGGATATTTTGGTTGGACCTGGAAACCAATTTGTTGCTGAAGCAAAAAGAATTTTGTTTGGAAAAGTTGGTATAGATTTGTTTGCAGGACCTACAGAAATTGCAGTAATTGCAGATGAGACAGCTGATCCTGAAATGGTTGCATATGATTTAGTTGGACAAGCAGAACACGGTTATAATTCTCCAGCTTGGTTGTTTACTAAAAGTAAAAAAGTTGCAGATTATGTAATGGAAAGAGTTCCAGAATTAATTGCAGATTTACCAGATCTTCCAAGAGAAAATTCAGGTGCTGCATGGAGAGATTATGGTGAAGTAATTCTTTGTGACACTGATGAAGAAATCGCTAAAGTTAGTGATGAATACGCTCCAGAACATTTAGAAGTCCAGACTAAAAATTTACAATGGTACCACGACAGATTAAAAAATTATGGATCTTTATTCATTGGTGAGGAAACAACTGTTGCGTATGGAGATAAATGCTCAGGTACAAATCACATTTTGCCAACAAAAGGAGCTGGTAGATACACAGGCGGTTTGTTTGTTGGTAAATTTATTAAAACATTAAGTTTCCAAAGAATGAGTAAGGCTGCAACAAAAGAAGTTGGTGCTGCTTGTGCAAGAATTTCTAGATACGAAGGAATGGAAGCACATGCCAGAACAGGTGATGTAAGATTAAGAAAATATGGTTTTTCTAATTAGTAATTACTTAATTTTAAATCTAAATAAAGAGCTGCTGACCATGAAAAGTTTTTTGCTCCCATAGGTTGACCACTCTTGCAACTGAAATATTCAAAAAAACCTTTTTTTTCTAGTATTTGTATGGTTTTTTTTTTTATTTTATCAGAAAAGAACTTATCTTTGTTTTTTAGCCCTTTATAAATAAACCAATTACAATTAATCCACACAGGACCTCTCCAGTATCTTTTCTCTTCAAAACTTTTATGATTTGGTTTAATTGATGAAAAAAAATATTTTTCTTTTAAATTATGTTTTTTTAGATTTTGAATTAGTTTTTTATTAATTTTATCGTTATTTAAATCAGCAAATAATACAAAATAATTAGTTATTGATGGAATGTAAATTTTTTTATTATTTTTTAAATCTTTTGAAAAAAAAATTTTTCTTTTTTTATCATATAATTTAAGAAAATTTTTTTCTGTTATTTTTATGTAATTATCTATTTTAGTTTTGTTAAAACCAAAAGTATCTAATAAAGAAACAAGATCTTTATTAGCTTTTAGAAATATAGAATTAAAACCCACATCTACTACATTAAAGAAAGAGGATTTATAAACTTTTTTTGGATTATATTTTATTTTTCTTAAATTATTTTTTATTGTGACATACCTATCGTAATCTATATTAAGTGGCCTAAAATCTGGATTTACAACCTTGTTATCAGCTCTTTTGTATTTTATATTTTTCTCAATTTTTACTTTATTCATAGGTTCGTCCCATATAGGAGAATTATCATAACCACTTTCCCAAGGATGTAAAATAGACACTAAACCGGTTTTTTTTGGATCTCTAAATTGAATAAACCATTCATGAAATTTTTTAATTTTTTTAATTATTTTTTTTATATTTAACAATTGGGTTTTATTGATTTTATTTTTATTTAAAATTTCTTTTAAAATTGTTGCTAATATTGGAGGTTGAGTTATTCCAGATGAGTGGATTTTATTACCACAATTCCACGCTGTGTAATTTGGGTAATAATTTGTTTTAGTGTTATGAAATAAAATATGAGGAACCATTCCATCCTTCCATTGTCCATCTAACAATGTATTTATTTCTTTTAATGCAAAATTTAAATTAAAATAAGAATACCCTAAAGCTATAAAGCCAGAGTCCCAATTCCACTGAGCAGGATAAAGTTTATTGTTAGTTGGTAAAGTGTAACCCCTTCTTCTATTATCAAGTAAAGTTTTTTTTGCTCTATTAATTGAAACTTTCATTAACCTTTTACGCTCCCTGCTGTTAAACCACTAACTAAATATTTTTCAAAATAAACAAATATAAACAATACGGGCAATGTTACTACAACTGATCCTGCCATTAAATATTGTCTTGGTGTTTCAGCATCACCACTTAGATATTGAATTGCTCTTGATAATGTAAATGAATTAGGATTATCCAAAAACATTAAAGAAAACAAAAACTCATTCCAGGCAATCATAAATACATATAATGCAACAGAAGAAATAGCTGGAATACTTAAAGGTATTATAATTTTTGTTATGATTCCAAACCAACTTAATTTATCTAAAATTGCAGCTTCTTCTAATTCTTTTGGTATACTTTTAAAATATCCTTGCAGCATATAAATTGCTACTGGAAGTGTTGTTGCTGTGTACACAATTAACAAACCCTCTATTGAATTACGTAAACCTAATTGACTAAATATTGTATACAACGGAATAACAAGAACGATTGCTGGAAACATATATATTATAAGTATAGATGTAGATAAAAATGTTTTTCCAAAGAAATTTAATCTTGCAACTGCATAAGCAGCAGGTATTGCAAAAAGAAGAGTGATAATAACAGTACCGACAGAAACAATCGTACTAATTACAATGTATTTTCCAAATTTATAAGATTTAAAAATTACAAAATAAGATTTGAATAAATCTTTTATATCTTGGCCAAAATTTATACTAAAATCTAAAGGATTCACTAACAATGCTATTTGTGTTTTAAAACTTGTTACTAACATCATGTAAAATGGAAAAAGTATTACAAATGAAAAAAATAAAATTCCAAATAAAGTTAAAAAATCAAATAAAATCACTTGAGTAGAGTGCTCTTCATTTAAACCTATAAAAGTATATTTGCTAATTTTATTGGTAAAAAAATATAATATTAAAAATACGCCCACATTATACCAAATTGGAAATTTTTGTATTAAGTAACCATCACAAAAAACGAATATGAAAGAAAAAATTATTGATTTATAAATTGATTTAATTCTATCACCTATTCCTAAGTGAGCTAATGATATTAAAAGACCAAATATAAAAATTATTTCAATATTAAAACTATTAATACTTAAACCTTGCAATGTTGCTAATATCTTCCAAATCGAAATTAAAAAAATTAAGAAAAATGCAGATATCATCGAAAATAGTATTGTGTTTTTAGTTCTCATCTACTCTTTTTCCTAAAAGTTTAAAATAAAAAAACATAAACATTAAAAGCAATACAACGATTACTATTGAAACGGCTGAGCCCATTCCAATATCTGATATTGCAAAACCTTGTTGATAAACATTTATTGGTAAAGTTCTTGTTCCTGATGCACCTCCAGTTAATAAAAAGACGTCCTCAAATTTATTAAAATTCCATATAAATCTAATCATGAATAAAATCGAAATTACTGCAGTAATTTGGGGAAGTGTAATATTAAAAAATTTTTGAAAGGGACTGGCCCCATCGACATCAGCTGCCTCATATAATTCTTTTGGAATAGCTTGAAGTCTTGCAAGAATAAACAAAAAGGCTAAAGGGAAATACCTCCAAATTTCAAACATTATAACTGTTGTAAGTGCTAACCTTAATTTAAAATCAAAACCTAAAATACTAATTTCAATATATTTTTGTCCAAGAAGGTTTATTGGAGTTTCAATAATTTGATAATTTAATAATAAACTGTTTAAGGTGCCACTATTAGGGTCTAGTAAAAGTTCCCAAGTATAAGCTAAAGCAACAACTGGAGCAACATAAGGGAAAAGGAGAACACTCCTCATAAATGTTCTTCCATAAAATTTTTGATTAACCATTTGAGCAGTTAAAATTCCAAATACTATTGAGCCAACAGTTCCAAAAAATGTATAATAAAACGTTGTTAGTAGTAAATCTATAAATTCATTTTCAAATAAAACCTTTTTAAAATTTTTAAGAGTAAAGTTAGTATTAAGTAATATATTATCAGATTTCCCATCCAATTTTGGCTTAATTGATTTAAGATTTTTTTTGTCTATTTTTAATCCATCATTTGTTGCAAATATTACATGAAAATTTTCCCTATATTTAGCTGGCCAATTTCCAAATTCACATTTTAATTTATACTTTTCGTAAGAACATCTAGGATCTAAATTTTCAATTTCAAAATTTTTTGGAAAATTATCTTGAAACGAAACATCTCTAATTTCTTGAATTAATGAACTATTTCTTAACTTATATAATATTTTTATTTTAGTAGGTTCATCAGAAATAGATTTTACAATTTTTTTTGCTCTTGGTTCTGGAATTCGAATATCTTTTAATTCAACTTCTTTAAAACTAATCCAAATATTTGCAAAAATTGGAAATAAAATTATTGAAAAAACTAAGAGAACTGCAGGTAAAGTTAGTATGTATGCAGTTTTTTTTTCTGTATTTGCTAGAGTATCATTCATAAAAAAAGCGGATAATTTATATTATCCGCTTTTTTATAAAATTAAAATTATTTGAATTTAGCTAATGATTTGTTAATCATATCAACAGCTTCATCGACATCAATTTGATCATCAATATAAAGTCTAGTAATTCTATTTATAAATTGAGAATTTATGACTTTTGACGCTCTTGATAGTTCACCTTCTTTAACACCCCATCTATTTGCAGTATCTAAACCAGCTACGATGTTATTAATAACATCTGGATCATATAGATCTGACAAAGGAGCTTTTCTATCAACTCCAACAGGTAGTTTACTCCAAGCTTTTGTGAAAGCCTCAGGGTCACTTGAATTTCCTCTTCTTACTGGAAATTTACCTTCTGGAGCTATCGATAATGTGCTTGTGTAACCTTCATCCATTGAGTACATGATAAATTGTTTAGCTTCATCTGTATCAGCATCAGCTGTTATACCAAAATATCTAACATCTGCCCATGCAGCACCTTTCTTATTACTAGGTCCACTAAAATTAGTAATGAAACCAGTTTTAGAAGCTAGCTCAGGTGATGTTGGATCACTGTTAATTGTTGGTGGAGCTGAGTCTCTTAAACCTGCAAGTTCATCCATAATAAATGGAGACCAAATAATCATTGGAGTTTTTCCTGCAAAGTAAAGTGCTCTAGATTGTTTCCAGTACAATTCACCTGGAGGACTTGCTTTAGCAATTACTTTATAAAACTCTAATGCTTCTTTTAGTTTTTTACCTTGTTTCTTGATACCACCCTTTTTAACAATATTAACCCCATTTGCTAAAAGAACGTGTTCTAGAACCTGACTCATAAAATTTTCATCAGTTTTAGTTGCAGCAACAAAACCAAACATTCCATTTTGTTTTGATAGCTTCTCAACAGCAGCTACAATGTTTGCATAGCTTGTTGGTGGTGCTAAATCTGCATTTTCAAAAAGGTCTTTTCTATAAACAACCATCTGTGTCCATCCATCTACAGGAACAGCTGCAATCTTCGAACCTTTTTTTGCCATATTAAGTGCACCTGGTGCAAATGTATCTTTACCAAGTTCTTTCACAACATCATTATTGGCATCTACATCTAAAATTCCTGCTTCAGCCCATGGTAATACATATTGTAAAGTGTGATAGATGACGTCTGGTAAGTCACCTGCTGCCGCTGCAGCTGTAGCTCTAGTTCCCAAATCTTTTTCTTCTACTGGAATCACATCTACTTTAATACCTGTTTTAGCTTCAAAAGCTTTAGCCATTTCCTCTTGCTTAGCCATTCGGGCAGGCTGAACTTCTGTAGTCCAAAACTTTATGTCTGCGTAAACAATATTCGAAATAAAAAACGAAATTACGCAAAACAACTTTATTATATTTTTCATTTCCCCTCCTATTTATGTTTAAAACTATATTAAAATGATTCTATTTAGCAAAGACAAGACTGACACATATCAGGTATGTGATTGATTCATGGCAATTACTCAAAAAATAGGAAAAATTTGCAATTAGTCAATTATAGGTTGTGTTATGATTTTAATCTTTTCCCATTTTCATCAAAAATAAAAATGTCATTTAGATCAAAACCTATGGAACTTCCTATTTCAACATTGCTTGGAATTTTTGCACTTAATTGGTGTTCATCTTTTTTCATATATACAATTTTTTCATTACCAAGGTTTTCAATTAATTCAATTTCAGGATTAAAACTAAATTTTGTATTCTGAATTGCTTTTAAATGTTCGGGCCTAATACCCACAAAATGTTTTGATTTTTTTAATTTTAAATTATTAAATTGAATGTCGTTACCTAACAATTGAATTGTATTTTCTGAAACAACATATTCCTCGTTTACTTCTAAAATATTCATTTTGGGTGTGCCTATAAATTGTGCAACAAAAATATTTGCTGGATCGTTATAAATTTCCTCAGGAGTACCAACCTGTTCAATATTTCCCTGATTTAAAATAACTATTCGGTCTGCTAAAGTCATAGCTTCAACTTGATCATGAGTCACATAAATCATATTTGTTTTGATCTGGTTGTGTAATTTAGATATTTCAACCCTCATTTCAGCTCTTAATGCTGCATCTAAGTTAGATAAAGGTTCATCAAATAAAAATATCTTTGGATTTCTTGTAATAGCTCTTCCTATCGCCACTCTTTGTCTTTGACCTCCAGATAATTGTTTTGGTTTTCGCTCTAATAGCTCTTCAATTTTTAAAATTTTTGCAGCTTGCATTACTTTTGTGTTGATTTCTTCCTTTGGCCTTTTTTCAATTTTTAAACCAAAAGACATATTTTCATAAACATTCATATGAGGATAAAGAGCATAAGATTGAAAAACCATTGCAGTTTGACGTTTAGAAGGATGCAGTTCATTAATTTTTTGATCATTAATAAAGATTTCACCTTCATCTATTTTTTCTAATCCAGCAATCATTCTTAGAAGAGTTGATTTTCCACATCCAGATGGTCCAACTAATACAAGAAACTCATCTTCTTTACCTAAAAGATTAAAATCTGTGATTATTTTATTGGATCCAAATGATTTGTGTACTCCAGTAAATTTTATGTTAGCCATTTTATTTTTTTATACTTTCTAAAACATCAACTCCAATTTGTTTTAATATGTGGATTATATCAATTGGAACCCAATTTTCACGAATTTTTCCTTCATCATGATGATAAAAATCCATAACTCTCATAGTAACATTTTGATTTTCAGATTTATATCCTAACCAGTCCTCAGTTCCATATATTGCCTGAATACTATTCCATCCTGCTGTTAAAGAAAATTTTCCATCCCCTAACTCACAATAATGGCCAAGTTTCCAATAATTTCTTTCCTTAAAAGTTTTTCTAAAAGGTAATTGGTGATTATCTACAAATCCCTCTAAAGATCTGGCAGTTCCAATACCACTTGGTCCATACCAAATCATTTTTTCATGCCAAAAATCTTTTTGTGGATGGTTTATTAATTTTTCCTTAAGATCTTTATCAGAAGAAACCTCTAATTCAGGTTTTATATTTAAACTTCTCTGCATGATAAGTGATTGCTCTAAACTAGCTTTAGAAATTTCCATGTCTTTTTCAAAAAAATTTACACCGTCTGTGTTAATTGGATTCAACCAATTTCCTTCAGATCCTCTTGAAAGATTAATTCGATTTGATCCAGTTTGTATTAATAGATCTATTAAATCGATTAAAATATAACTTTCAATAATTTTTCCATCTTTAAGTTGATGAATTTCACAACACTTTAGATTTACCATTTTATTATTAGGTTGAATGCCCAACCAAGAATTTTTAAACACGCCTGATAATGAAGAAATAGAACCTACTTGAATTTTATCTCTAAAAGCACCACTAATTACTATTTGCTCTCTTCTTTCAAGATCAGGAAATGAGTTAAAAAGAGGTTTCCAAAATTTTTCCTTAAAATCTCCTATTCCTACAAATTCATTTAATGGATAAAAACAATTAACATTAATATTGTGAGAGAACGCATTTTTAAGATTTTGATCAAGTTTAGAGATGCCATCATTTACTATAGAATTTAAATATTTTCTGACAACTTGTTTGTAATTATAATTTTCTTCAGGTGAGATGACTATTTTTTCCACTTTCTCTTGACCCTTAAGACCTGTATCAAATTGTTCTATTTGCATATATTTTTTGTTAGATAATTTTACTATCACAAAATATAGTTTAAAAAAATATGAATAATCGATTAGCTAAATTTGAAGATCTTGTTCCAAGTACATTGCCATTTGTTGAAGGCAAACTTGAAGGTCATAAAGAAAGAAAAAATTATTCTATTGTAGGCCCAGGTGTCGCAGAGGATAGTAAACAATTTGTTAAAATAGCAATGCCACATAGTTTTAATCTAGGTGCTGTATCTGCTATGCCTAAAAATGGTTCTGGTTTACATAGCCATACAACTGCAGAAGTTTTTATTATTTATTCCGGTAAATGGAAATTTTATTGGGGAGCAGAAGGTAAAGATGAAACAATATTAAGTGCTGGAGATGTTATATCTATGCCCACAAATATGTTTAGGGCATTTGAAAATGCAGGCGATGAAGAAGGTTTAATTTTTGTAGTTTTAGGTGGAGATGATCCTGGAATAATAACTTGGGTTCCAAGAGTCTTGGAAAAAGCAAAAAAAACAGGTATGGCACTTTTAAATGATAATTCATTAATTGATTTATCTATAAATGAAATTCCAAAAGGAAAAAGTATTCTTGAACCAATTTCTGAAGAAGAAATAAAAAAATTTGATAATTACAAACTAGATCAATTAGAAAAATTCATACATAAAAGTAATGAAAATTCTAAACAAATTAACAAAATAAACAACAATGTTAATTTAATTCAAATTCTTGGAAATAAATTTGAAAATAAAAATTATTCTCCACTAATAAGTCAAGATACCGGATTTAACCTTTCAATTTTAAAATCTAGCAAGGGGCAAATCAATAATTTAAAATTTGAAAAACCTACAATATTGTTTTCAAGAACTGGGAAGTGGGAAATTATGATTGATGATTTTCAATGTATTTTAAATCCTAAAGATACAATCTCTATTCCAATTAATTCAAATGTTAATATAAAGATAAATGAAAATGAGGATTGTTACTTAAATTGTGTAACACAAATCTAATGAACGGGTTTGATCCAAAATATAAAAATTTTCCTGATTACATACTTAAAATAACTAAACAAATTTGGGAAAACAAAGATGTTAATTCTATCGCTCAATTTTACACTGATAATATTCCTGTCAGATCTCCATTTGGAGTTACTTATGGAAATAAACCTGTGATTGATGCAACTTATGCAACATTAAAAGAATTTCCTAACAGACAGTTGCTTGGTGAAGATGTGATCTGGAATGGAAATGATGATGTGGGCTATCATTCATCTCATAGAATTTTAAGTAAAGGAACACATCTTGGTGATGGTTCGTATGGTAAACCAACGGGTAAAGACATCTACTATAGAGTAATTGCTGATTGTGCTTGCAAAAATAATCAAGTCTATGATGAATGGATTGTCCGTGATCAAGGTGCAATGGTAAGACAAATAGGATTTACACCAAAAGAATTTGCACAAATAATTATTGACAAAGAAGGTGGTGCTGACAAAGCACAAAAATTATTCAATTCAAGCTTTGAGATGAAATCAGATTATAAACAAGGTGTTGTGCCTAAAGAGTCTGCTGGAGGAAATTACTCAAAAATATTGAAAAATATCTTTAAAAATAACTATGATTTTTCTGATTATGCAAGAGCTGCAACTGTCTATTGGCCTGGAAATAAAATTGGACATGGAAGAGAGGATATTGTCAAATTTTGGAATAATTTAAAAAATACTTTTAGTGATATAAAGTTTTCAATAGAGCATGTTGGTTATTTAGAAGAACAAGATAAAAATCCAAAAGCATCTATAAGATGGTTTTTAAAAGGTAGTCATTCTAAAGATACTTTAGATTTTGGAGAAAAAACAAATAAAAATATTTTTATAATGGGGATAAACCATGCAGAAATAATTGATGGAAATGTTATAAGAGAATGGGTTTTGTTTGATGAGGTTGCAATTTGGAAACAAATTTTAATGAAATAAATTATGAGTAAAATTAAAACAACACATGTGGGAAGTTTACCAAGATCAAATGAATTATCTGAACTCTTGTTTAAAAAAGATCAAAAGGAAAAAATAGATTTTAATCAATTTGATAAGGTCGTTCAAAAAGATGTAAACAAAATCGTTAAAAAACAAATTGAGGTTGGAATTGATTACATTAGCGATGGTGAAATGTCTAAGATTAGTTATGCTACTTATGTTAAGGATAGAATTGATGGATTTTCTGGAGAGAGTGAGAGAAAAGCACCAAAAGATTTAGATGACTTTCCTTCTTTCAAAGAAAGAATTGCAAGAACAGGTGGTACACCTACTTACACAAGACCATGTTGTACAAGTGAATTAAAAATTAAAGATAAAACTTCCCTAACAAAAGATATTAATAATTTTAAACAAGCGTTAGAAAAAAATAATCATAAAGATGGTTTCATGAACGCTGCCTCTCCTGGAGTTATTTCTGCTTTCTTGCCAAATAAATATTATAAAAATGATGACGAATATTTAGAAAATTTATCCAATCTTATGAAAGATGAGTATGAAGAAATCACCTCGAATGGATTAAAACTTCAGTTAGATTGTCCAGATTTGGCTCTTGCTAGACATATGACTTTTAAAGATTTATCAGAAGCTGAATTTCTAATTAGAGCTGAAAAACAAATAGAATGTCTAAATAATGCTATCAATAAAATCGACAGCTCTAGAATAAGACTACATATTTGTTGGGGAAATTATGAAGGGCCTCATCTACATGATATTCCGTTAGAAAAGATAATGCCAATTGCATTGAAAGCTAATGTTCAGACTTATCTAATTGAGTCATCTAATCCAAGACATTCTCATGAATGGCAAATTTTTGAAAATTTAAAAATTCCAAGTGACAAAATAATTGCCCCAGGAGTAATAGATTCTACAACCAATTTTGTAGAACATCCCGAAGTTGTAAAAAATAGAATTTTAACCTTTTCTAAAGTCATTAATGCTGAACAATTATTAGCAGGAACTGACTGTGGGTTTAGTACCTTTGCTGGCTTTGGCAATGTAGATGAAAATATAGTTTATAAAAAACTTGAGTCTCTCGTAAGAGGTGCGGAACTTGCGTCAAAAGTGATTTAATTATCACTTTTATTCTATTTCAGGAGTAGATATAGTTTTCTAACTTAAATTATAATTTAACTAACAAAATAGAGAGAAAACATATGAGAAAAATACTAGTTACTTTATTGTTTCTGCTTTTTGGGACTTCTGCATTTGCAGATTGTAACATTAAAAGTGGTTCAATAAATATTTTGGCTAATGATTTTCCTGCATTAAGGACTTTCGTTGAGACTTCTAAAAAATGTAAAGGAAGTGCTGATTTTAAAGTGACTCACTCATCTGAGCATAATAAAATCGCAGTGCCAGCTTTAACTGCAAATCCATCTGAGTTTTCAGCAAGAATTGCAGCAAATAGTTCAATTGTTCCTTTGATGAACCAGGATTTAATTAGACCTTTAGATGATCTTGTTAAAAAATATGGAAAAGGAATTCAAGACTCTCAATTAATTACAATTGATGGAAAAGTAATGGCTGTAGCATTCATGGCTAACACTCAGCATTTGTATTACAGAGAAGATGTTTTGAAAGACCTTGGTATAGCTATTCCAAAAACTTATGAGGAAGTAGTTGCTGCATCTGAAAAAATTAGAGCTTCAGGTAAAATGCAATATCCTTACGCAGCTGCATATAAAGCTGGTTGGAATTTAGCAGAAGAATTTGTGAACATGTTTATCGGTCACGGTGGTGAATTCTTTAAATCTGGAAGTGCACAACCAAATATAAATAATGCTAAAGGTGTTGCTACTTTAAATATGTTAAAAAAATTATCTGAATTGAGTAACCCTGATTACTTAACTCATGATAGTGAAGCAATTAAGGTAGAATGGGAATCTGGAAATGTTGCATTGATGACATTATGGGCATCTAGATCAGGAACTCTTCTAGATGATGAAGGTGATCCTAACATTACAAAAGCAACAAAACTAACTGGACCTGCTACTGTAGGTGGAGGAAATATTCCAGCTGCAACATTGTGGTGGGATGGTTTCACACTTGCAAAAAATAGATCTGATGCAGATGCTGAAGCAACATTTAGAGCATTAGCGCACGCGGCATCAAATAAAAAGATGGTTGCTGACGCTGCTGATCAAGCTGTTTGGTTAGTAGAAGGTTTTGTACCAGGACCAAAATCTATTGGTGTTATCGAAGCTGTAAAAATGGGAGCAAAACCATATCCAATGCTACCGCAAATGGGTTTAATGCATGGTGCATTAGGAAGTGAGATTGTTGAATTTTTACAAGGTAAAGAGTCAGCTGAACAAGCATTGAAAGATGTTGAAGCTGCTTACATTAGTAAAGCTAAAGAACAAGGCTTTCTATAAATCTAAAACTTATAAGTGGGGATTTACTCCCCACTTAATCATTATTTAAATGCCTAATAAAACTTTTTTCTGGTTTTTTTTACCTACAGGCTTAGCAATGATTCTATTTATTGGGTTACCAATTATATCTACCGGCATTCAATCCTTTTACGCACAACATGATCAAGTAGTAAAAGAAGTTAAAAAATGTGACCCTTTTGGATGTACCGTTTCAATTGTCGTCGATAACGAAGAAACATCGAAAATTAGAGAGGCAAAGCCTCTTGGAAAATTTAATGGCTTTGGCACTTATACCGATCGAAATCATTTAGCAGTTGATGAAATAAAAAAATTTTGGAATGAAACTGAAAGTTTTGGCGCGTTTGTAGACCAGGTAACTAATCTACCTTTTTATAAAGCTCTGATATTTACTTTAACTTATTGTTTGTTTGTTACACCAAATGTACTTCTCTTAGGATTTATTATTGCATTAAGTTTAAATGCAGTTGCTAGAAAAATTAGAGGACCTTTAATCTTTGGTACAATTTTACCGATGATTGTTACACCGTTGGTTGGATCATTAGTATTATTTTGGATGATAGATTCACAAGGTATAATTGGAGCAAATATTCAAAATTTGATGAATGACCCATATTTATCACTCAAATCCTCAAAAACATTAACTTGGATAACAATTATTATTTATGGTATTTGGCATCACTCCCCGTTTGCCTTTGTAGTTTTTTATGCAGCGCTTCAAACAGTTCCTCAAGAACCAATTGAAGCAGCAATTATAGATGGTGCCTCAAGATTTCAAAGAATTAAACATATAGTTTTACCGCATATTTATCCTGTAGTTACATTTGTAGCTTTGATCTCTTTAATGGACAACTTTAGAGTATTTGAACCCATTATAGGGTTTAGTGCTGAGGGAAGTGCACAATCTTTATCTTGGTTAATCTATGACAATTTAGTTAATGAGGAAGTGATATTATTTGGATCTGCTGCAGCTACTTCAATGATGACTATTATTGGTATAGCTATTCTACTGGCACCAGTATTAATTAGAACTTGGAAAGAATTTAAAACAGCGAGATAATTATGGATTATGGACTAGATACAAAATCAACTCGTTTAAAAACTTTTAATACTATTTTTATTATCACTTGGTTGTTAATTGCTTGTTTCCCTTTTATTTGGACTTTTTGGGGATCATTTAAAGTAAGAGCTGATTTCTTTTCAAGATCTGATTGGTGGTATGCAATATCAGCATTTAATACCTTAATTGAAACAGGAGGAAAATTTACAACTAATGCTTATACACAAGCTTGGACTGAGGGCGAATTTTGGAAAGCATCGAAAAATACAATTATAGTTACAGTATTTGTTGTAAGTATTTCTTTGTTTTTAGGAACTTTAGGAGCATATGCTCTTTCAAGATCAACTGAGAAATATGCTTTTTGGATTTTAATGGCAGCTTTAATTTTTAGAGCTATGCCACATATAACTTTAGTATCAGGATACCTTTTTCCTTTCTTTGAATTACAGATTTGGGGAATTCTTCCAACTACAATTGTTGTTTTGGTTGCTATAAATCAACCTTTTACACTGTGGTTACTCTATTCCTTTTTTAAAACAGTTCCTAAAGAGCTTGACGAAAGTGCTTTAATAGATGGTTGTTCGTATTTTCAAGCATTTAGGCATATTATTATGCCTGTGATGTGGCCTGGAGTAATTACAGCAGGATTGTTTAGTTTAATGTTAGCTTATAATGATTTTACCGTAACAGCATTACTTCTAAATCAAGAAAATCATACCATGGTTCCAAAAATACAAAGTTATTTAGGTACTAATCAACATGAAGGAAATTTAATGTGGGCAGTTTCTGCAGTTGTATCTGCTACTGCACCTTTATTTATGCTTGTTATGTTTTTCCAAAGACAAGTTATTAGTGGTTTAACTGCTGGAGCTGTTAAAGGTTGAAATATTATAAAGCATTACTTTTTGGATCTATTGGATCTATTGTTGAAACCTCAGAAATTCAGAGAAAGTCATTCAATAAAGCATTCAAGCAATATGGTCTCGATTGGAATTGGACCAAACGTGAGTATCTAAATTTATTAAGTAAATCAGGTGGCAAAGATAGAATATTAAGATATGCTAAAAAGAAAAAAATTGAAGTTAATTCGGTATTTTTAAGAAATTTAAAGACTAAAATCTTTAATAATTATCTTAAAAAAAATCATCTTAAATTAAGGCCAGGTGTTAAAAATTTAATTTCTTTATGTAAAAAAGAAAATATTAAAATTGCATTTGTTTCATCTACTTCTACAAACAATATAAATGCAATCTTATATTGTTTAAGAAATTCAATTAATAAAAGAGATTTTAACTTTATAGGGAATGCAAAATTAGTAAAAAAATTCAAACCCAACCCAGATATATACTTATTAGCACTTAAAAAACTTAAGCTTAAAGCTAATGACTGTGTAGCAATTGAGGACTCTCAAGAAAGTTTAAATTCAGCTAGGCGAGCTAAAATAAAATGTATAATTTTTCCTGGAAAATTTCATTCTTCAAAAAAATTTATTGGAGCTTATAAAAAAGTTTATCAGCTGAATAAAAATATTATTTTGAGATAAATTCTTTTACCAATTTATTAAATTGATCAGGCTGTTCTAAGTGAACATTATGAGCACAACCTTTAAATATTTCTAAACGGCTATTTTTAATATTTTTATTTAGTGTATCAACTTGATCAAAATTATATGAGGTATCTTTATCACCCCATATTATAAGAGTGTCATTTTTTATATTTTTTAAATTTTCTTTACCTCTCCAATTTTTCATAGCTAGTAATGCATTATCGGCAGTTTCTAATGAAACATTTTTAACAGCATTTTCACAAAGAAAATAATTTTTGTCCTTATCACCTTTTACAAACCACTTAGGAGGTACTCTAGAAAAAGAAAGTTGAGTACCTTCATTTTTAAGTTTTTCCCTTGTTTCATCCATAGTCTCAAATCTTCCCGGGATATCTCCAATAGATCCTGTTGCAAAACAAATTAATTTATTAACTCTATCCCCAATCAATTTTGTAATTTCTTGAACAATCATTCCTCCCATTGAATGGCCAATTAAATTGAATTTATCTATCTTTTTTTGATCTAATACATTTATAATTTCTTTTGCCATTTTATTAATAGAATCTAAGGATTTTACATTATGACTCTCTCCAAATCCTGGGAGAGCTGGGGTGATCACACGATAATCTTTTGAAAAAAATTCTTTTTGAAAAGTCCACATTTCAGATGAGCCTAGATAACCATGAACTAAAACAAAAGGATATCCTTCACCTAAATCATCTACATAAATATCGCTCATATTATTTCCTTAATAATAAATAAAATTAAAATAGACATAAAACATATAATAAAAATATTAATTACTTTCCAAATTTTTTTATTATTAGCATACTTTGATAAATAATTTGATAAATACCCTAAAGTAAAAAAAAATAAAAATGAAGCAATAGCTGCACCAATACCAAAGGAAATTTTTTGATTTAATAGATAATTTTTAGAAAAATTTCCTAGAAAAAAAACAGTATCTGAATAAACATGAGGATTAAGATAAGTAAATCCAAGTGTTTTAATAATTATATTTATTTTTGAAATACTCGTTAATTCATTCTGAAAATTTATATCTAAATAGTGTGTTTTAATTTTTGTATAAATAAAGTGTAGTAAAAATATTATAAGAAGGAGATTAAAAATTAATTCTATTGTTTCGTTGAAGTATTGATTAAAATAATGAAAGAGAAAAATACCTAAAAATATTAAGATTAAATCAGATAACGAACAGATTAAACAAATGAGTAATACATATTGTTTTTTTAATCCTTGCTCAATTACAAAAATATTTTGTGCACCTAAAGCTAAAATCAAGCTTAATCCTGTAAAAAAACCTAATAACGCATACTCCATTAATATTAATTAAACTCTTTTTTTACCTTGAACAACTCTATCAAGAATAAGAGCTACAAATAATATAGCTACACCTGCTAAAATTCCTTGTCCAACATTAGCATACTGAAGAGCTTCTAGAACATCTTGTCCAAGACCTTTTGCACCAATTAGAGATGCAACTACTACCATTGCTAAACTTAACATTACTGTTTGGTTGACACCTGCCAAGATAGATGGTGTTGCTAATGGCAAATCGACTTTTCTTAATAAATACCATTTTGATGCTCCATAGGCGATTGCGGCTTCTCTAATTGTTTCTGGCACACCTCTTAATCCAAGAACTGTTAATCTAACCACAGGGGTTCCTCCAAAAATCATGGTAATAATTACTGCAGCAACTTTTCCTGTTCCAAAGAATGCGATAACTGGAATCATAAATACAAAGGCTGGCATAGTTTGCATGAAATCCATTATTGGTCGTATCATTGAATAAAACCTTTGACGTCTTGCACAGAAAATTCCAAGTGGAATTCCAATTACAATACTTAGTACAGCAGCTGTTCCTAGAAGAGCTAAGGTAGTCATTGCTTTTACCCAAAAGCCTAAAAACCCCATGTAACATAAAAATCCTGCTGAATAAATTGCAGCTCTTGGGCCTGCAGCTAAACCTGTTAAAGTTACTATGGTTGTAATGATCACTATCCACGGAGTTTTTACAAACAGTAATTCTAGGAAATCTAATACTGATCTAATACCAATAGTGATTGCTGTAAATAAAGCATCTCCTTTCAAAACAGCATAGTCAAAAATAGTTTCTACCCATTTTATTGATGTAAGTCTTATGTCTGGATGAGTTGGAAAGTCATCCATTATAGTAATAACACCTGGAAAACTGTAATGCACAACTGAGAAAAACATAATCACTGCAGCAAAAATTGTACTAGAGATAAAGTTTTTGGTTTGCATTCCTGGTCTTATTGTTTTGTCAGATAACCATTCGGAATATCTTTTTTCTAATACAGAATTAGCAAGAATACCTTGAACTATTTTAATTGAAATTAATAAAGCAATACCAAAAATTGTAATCCAAATTGCAGATGCTTCAATTCTTGCAACTTCATCTATATATCCCTGCATTGCATTTTCTAAGGATTTAATATTACGTTTATAAACATCAACTTTATCTGGATTGTTGGTAATGGCTGCTTCTAACTGTTTATTTCTGAATGCAATTGTAGATTCAACTTGTTTAATTTTTTCAACAGCATCTTTAGTAATATTTCCAAATAAACCTCTAATAATTTGAACAACTGAAAAAGTTTCAATTATTAAAAATGCTAATGCCCAATTCCATATATTTCTCATACCAAACCAAATTGGACCTAGAATTCCTGCATATAAGTTTAATGAAAAAGAGAATGAAGGTTTGCTACCAATTTTTTGAAACTCTTTAATGTAATATTCTGGATTTGATTTAACAAAGTCAGTTATTAACTCAGATCTAGTAGGGTTATTAATTTGTTTATTCTCCATCACCACCCTCTATTACTGCTTTTAAAAGATCTGATTGTGTAATAACTCCAATATTTTTTTGCTCATTATTTTTGACAACTAATGGCTTATCTTTTGATTTTGAAACTTCAATTAATTTACTTAATAATTCATGCTCATCTACACTTTGTAAATTTTCTTCTAATTTACCGTTTAAATTTTCATAAGTTTCAACTGTTTGCATAATTGTTTTTGCCTGAACAACTTTAAGTCTAGAAATTCCTTTAACAAAGTCTGCAACATATTCGTCAGCTGGATTTACCACAATTTCTTCAGGGGTACCAATTTGAATTACTTTTCCGTCTCTCATAATAGCAATTCTATGCCCTACTCTTACTGCCTCATCTAAATCGTGAGTTATAAAAACTGTTGTCTTTTTCATCTGTTTTGAAAGTTTGATAAATTCTGATTGAAGCTGTCTTCTAATTAGTGGATCTAATGCACTAAAAGGTTCGTCCATTAAAAGAAACTCTGGATCTGCAGCTAATGCTCTTGCAAGTCCTACTCTTTGCTGCATACCTCCTGATAATTCATGAGCAAATTTGTTACCCCAACCTTGTAATTCAACTATTTCTAAAATTTTATTTGCTGCATCTAGACGATCATTTTTACTTACACCTCTAATTTCAAGGGGCATTGCAATATTATCTACTACTGATCTATGAGGCATAAGCGCAAAGTTTTGAAAAACCATGCCTATCTTTTTATTTCTTAGTTCTTGTAAATGATCACGATCAAGCTGCATTACATCTTGACCGTTTATCAAAATCTTTCCCGATGTAGGTTCTAAAAGTCTATTTATATGTCTAACTAATGTAGATTTTCCACTGCCAGATAAACCCATCACACAAAATATTTCTCCTTGATTAACATCAAACGAAACATCTGATACACCAATAACTGAATTGTATTCTTCTAAAGCTTCTGTTTTTGAAATTCCTTTATTTTGGATTGCATCTAATGCTTCGGGCGAAGTATTGCCAAATACTTTCCAAACATTTTCAATTTTTATAGCTGAACTCAATGAATCCATTTTGTTTTTTATTATAGGAAAATATACTCGGCAATTTTAAATTGCCGAGTATAAAATTTAATTTAGATTATAATCCTAACCAACCGTCTACAGTTGATTTATTTGCTTCCATCCAAGCTCTAGCAACAGCAGCCGGATCTTTCTTCTCAACTGAAACTGCATAAGCCATTGCAGAAACATCATCAGCTGTTAATTGAAAATTCTTGAAGAATTCTACAATTGCTGGTGATTGACTCTCTAAAGAAGTAGCCCAACCGATTTGGATTTGCTTAAGAGCATCTTTTGATGCAACATAAGATTTCTTATACCAGTCAGCATCTGCTTTAGGTTGAATCATTTTATATTTTGCAGGATCATATTTTGGTTCTGTTAACATCACTACATCAGCCATTCCCCAAATTGCATGAGGTTTGTAACAATAGAATGCATAACCTTCACCTTTTTTGATTGAGTCTAGTACTCTTGCATTTTTAACTGCTTCAGCAGCTCTAACTGCTTCAATACCAGCATCATATAAACCATAGTCTCTTAATTTAACTTGGTTTACATTTGCAGAAGCCCAACCATCAGCACCAATCCAAAACTCACCTTTTCCATTGCCGTCGCTATCCATAGCTTTAACAACTTCAGGTCTTGCTAAGTCTTCAATTGCTGTAATATTCATTTTTTTAGCAAACTGTTGTGAAACACAATAACCTTGGTTTCCTTCATAAGGTTTACTACTTAATTTTAAAGTTCCTTTTGGAACTAAATCATTTGTATAAGCTTCTTGGTTTGGTAACCAAATATCAGGATGAACATCGATTTCACCCTTGCCTCTATCAATTGCTGCGTAAATTGCTGTGTTGTTTCCTGGAACAAGCTCAGCCTCTCCGCCCATTTTATCTGTAACAACTGCTGCTAATAAATTTGCAATAGCTGTAGCACCTGTCCAACCTGGATCTCCAATTTTAACTTTTTCTGCTTGTGCAGAGAATATTGCTAAAATTGAGATTAATCCTGCTACAAATGTAGTCTTAATTATTTTCATATTATCTCCTTTTAAATTTATAAATTAAGCTTAACGCGAATAGAGTTAGCGAGTCAAAGAAAATTGATGTTTAATTATTACAGTGTATATTAGAATTATTATAAAGAACTAATCTGGGTTTGAAGTAAGAGTTTTTATTTCTAAAATATTTTCATTAGGGTCTTTTACAAAAAAAGTCTCCTGCTCATACTTGGTTCCTTTAAATCTTAGATAAGGCTCATCGTAATATTTAGTTCCACTTTCTTTTAATCTTTGTTTAAGTGCGTCAAAATCTTTTCTAGATAAATGAACTCCAAAATGAGGAACTGATACATTGCCCATATCAACATCGTGTCTTTCACTATCAAGTTTGTGTTCACTTTTATGAAGAGTTAATTCATTTCCCCAAAAATCAACGTCAGCCCACTCTTGCGCTGAGTTATCTAATCTGCATCCTAAAGTTTCACTGTAAAATTTTTTTGCTATTTCCAGGTCTCCACAAGGGATAGCTAGATGAAAACAATTGGTATTTTTATACATATAAACCTCTTTAAATTGAGCAATTAAGTAATATATAAGGCATATAATTTTTTAATCAACAGCAACAAAACTAAAAAATATGAGTAATTTTTTACAATCCATAATTGATAGAGATCCTGCTGCAAAATCTAAGCTAAGTTTAATATTAACTTATCCTGGAGTTAAAGCAGTTTTTTTTCATAGAATAGCAAATTTTTTTAGTACTGCAAAATTTCATTTGATTGCAAGAATCATTTCTCAATTTTCAAGATTCTTTACTGGTATCGAAATACATCCAAACGCAAAAATTGGAAAAAATTTATTTATCGATCATGGAATGGGAGTTGTGATTGGAGAAACGTCTGAGATTGGTGATAATGTAACTATTTACCATATGGTTACATTAGGTGGAATTGCACCTAGTATAAATTCAAATGATCAACGTAATATGAAAAGACATCCTACAATAAAAGAAGATGTCGTAATTGGTTCAGGTGCACAAGTATTAGGTCCAGTAGTAGTTGGTAAAGGTGCAAGGATTGGAGCTAATGCAGTTATAACTAAAGACGTTCCAGAAAATGCTGTAATGGTTGGTATTCCAGCAAGAAGTGTTGGAATAGCTGATAGTGAATTTAAACCTTATGGAATTACACCTGACAGTGATAAAAAATCAGATAATGAATAACACACAAAACGATTTTATTTCAGGAATAGGAAATACCCCACTAATCAAATTAAGAGCCGCTTCAGAAATTACTGGATGTAACATTTATGGAAAAGCGGAATTTTTAAATCCAGGAGGATCTGTTAAAGATAGAGCGGCACTTGCATTAATAAAAGATGCTCAAGAAAAAAAATTAATTACTAAAGGTGGAACTGTTGTTGAAGGAACAGCAGGTAACACTGGAATTGGTTTAGGCCTTTTAGGAAATTCTTTAGGTTATAAAACAATAATTGTAATGAATGATAATCAAACCCAAGAGAAAAAAGATCTACTTAGAAATCTTGGAGCTGAATTAAGATTAGTGCAGCCTAAACCTTACAAAGATGATAACAATTTTGTTAAAGTGGCAGCTAGACTTGCAGATGAATTAAGACCAACAAACAATAACGGTGTGATTTGGGCTAACCAGTTTGACAATACAGCAAATGCTAAAGGTCATTACGAAGGTACTGGACAAGAAATTTGGGAACAAACTGAAGGCAAGGTTGATGGCTTTGTATGTTCTTCTGGAACTGGAGGAACTATTTCAGGTGTAAGCAATGCTCTTAAAGAAAAGAATAAAGATATAAAAATTTTTTTATCTGACCCAAAAGGTTCAGCTCTTTTTAATTATATAAAGAATGGTGAACTAAAATCTGAGGGTGGTTCAATTACCGAAGGTATTGGCTCAAGTAGAGTGACTGCTAACTTTGGTGAAGCCAAAATTGATGACGCATACTCCATTGATGACCATGAGGCTCTGCCTATTCTATATGATTTAATTCAAAACGAAGGTTTAAGCTTAGGTACAAGCTGTGGGATAAATATTGCAGGAGCAATTAGAATGGGAAAAGAGTTAGGGCCAGGAAAAACTATTGTAACTATTCTTTGTGATAGAAGTGACAAATACGCGACTAAAATGTTTAACAAAAAATTTTTAGAAGAAAAAGGTTTGCCGATACCTAATTGGTTTTAAATATAAATTTTATCAGCTAATCCGTAAGTAAGAATAGCACTTAAAATTGTAAGTACTCCAGCAGCTATTACACCTTCACTGTTAGTCTTTTCAGTATGTCCAAGTTTATTTATGTAAATGGTATAAATACCAAATATTAAGTACATCAAATTTTGAACAAATACTAAATTAAAGAACGCCCAAGTTCCATTTACTCCTCCATCTCTAACGAACATAATATAAAGAGCCATTAAGAAAGACCCAACAAAAGGAGCTCCAAAAAATCTTGTAATCACAGCTGCCGAATGATCGATGTTATATTGATCCATAAAACTCTTTGTTCCAACTATAGCTCTAAAAGCATAAACAGCGTAAACAAGGAAATGAACAATAAAAATTATTAGGTAAACAATTCCGTTGAATTTTTCGATCATAAATAATTATTATCAAATATTTAAATTAAATAAAACAGCATAATCAACATTTTTATGCTCTGAAATTGCATAACTGTCGCGCGCTATAAACACGAGTGACTCCTTAACAATTATGTAACAGTGTTAAGTTAAATAACTTAAAGGAAGTAAAAATGAAAAAAATTTTATTTTTAACAATTTTTTTAACGATCTCAAATTACTCATTAGCAGAATCAGGAAAATTTAATGCTGCTGGAGCAGGATCATGGTCATTAAATGCGATGGATGCAGGAAACGGAAACATGAGCATTACTTATGATGGTAATGCTGGACTAATGGATAAAGAACCTGGAAGTATTTTTGATAAATCTACTATGCATTGCATTGGTGGGTTAACATTGGTAGCTGGAAAGTTTGATGATGAAACGGGTATGTGTACTTTTTATCTAATGGATGGAGAAAAGGTTTACATAAATTACAAAGGTAAAGGAACTGGCGGCCAAGGTGGAACTGGTACTTTTGTTATTGTTGGTGGAACTGGAAAATATGAAAATATTTCTGGAAGTGGTAATTCAAGTCGACAGAATATTAGAGGTAAATCTGGTATGGCACACTCAATGAATCAAATGAGTGGTGAATATACTTATTAGAAAGGCAATATATGAAAAAATTAATAGTCACTTTACTTGCAGTATTTTTTGTAAACAATTCAGTTTTAGCTGATGGACATGTGAAGAGAATTATATCTACCAGTGAGACTGGCATGGGTAAGGAAATAGTTTACCCCTCAGGTAAAGCGATGATAACAGCTTTTGAATTTACTGTACCTGTTGGAAGTCCAGTTGTTGCTCATACTCACTCCTTTCCAGTTTTAATAATGATCCAACAAGGAGAGATTGAACTTAATCAAGATGGTAAAAGCTATATCTATAAAGCTGGAGATGCATTTGTAGAAGATGTAGGCGTAGTTCATGAATCAAAAAATATTGGAAATGTCCCAGTTAAAGCAATTGTTGTTGCAATTGGAGTTGAAGGTCAAAAAATTATGACACCAGTAAAATAGAAAGAATAAATATGAAAAAGTTACTTTTTAATTTAGTAATATTTTTAAGTCCAATTGTTTGTTTTGCAGATGGCCATTTAACAGAAGATCAAAAAAAGAAAACAATTGAGTGTGCAGGAATTTATTATGCAAATAGCATGATTCCTCAGGCTGAACTTGAGTTAGATAAAATTGTGCATTCTTTTGCTGCTAAGAAATTTCTAAGCTCTTATTTAGTTAAAGAAGGTGTAAAAGAAGACAACCTTAATAAGGAACTAATAAAAATTGTTGATGCACGATACGGA
>CACJBQ010000002.1 GCA_902591695.1 uncultured Pelagibacteraceae bacterium
TAAATTTAGACGTAGAATAAATATTTACATCAATATGAATAATTGCAATTTTTTCTGTATTTTTTTTTTGAAATTCTATCAAAGTGTCTTCAATTTTACCCTTAATTATAATTACATTTTTTTTTAGTTTTTTTGGAATTTCACCAAATTGTGTTGAACTTCCAATGGTATTATTAGATCCTGGCCAAATTTCTGGATTACCAAAAAAAGTATCAAATCCATAAATTTTTAAATTATGTTGTGACAACTTATTTGCAAAATAATTAATTGAATATCCAGCGCCCACACCAAATTCTAAAATCAAATTTTTATCTATCTCCATATTGCTATTGTTAATAGCCTCATCTAAACAAAAATCCCAAAATTCATATTTGTTTTCAAAAATAAGTGAGGAAGATAATTCATCGTTTAATAGCTCATATGTTTTCTCATGTGCTTTTTTTTGTAAAAAAGAATTAAAATCTTTTGCATGATATTTCTTGCTTGTTAAAGCTATTTTAACAAAAGCATCTTTAATTATTTCATAGATTTTTCTAATCATTAAATTTCTCTATATTTGTCAAAATTTCGCTTGCGACAATTAGATTGCCATTTGGAGAGGTGTGATGTGTGTCTACAAAAATTGGAATGTTGTCTTTATAATTTAAAAAAATATTTTTAAAATTTATGAAATATTCTTTATTTTCCATTTTATTTTCTATTTCTTGATAAATATTTTTTATATTTCTAGTTTCTTCCTTTTTAAGATCAACAAAATTATATAATTCATAATTATTAAATATAATATGTGGCTCTAAAATTGCATAAAATTTACCACCATAACTATCAACTAAACTATTTGCTATCTCCCAGTTTTGCTCAATATTTTCGGCAATCTGTCTTACCCTATTTTTATCTGAACATTCTGTTTCAATATTTACCGTATCTAAAACATCAACAACTCTATTAGATCTATTTATTTTATTTTTTAAATTAGAAAAAAATTCGATTGGAATTGATATATAATATTTAAAATTTAATTTACTATCTGCTCTTATAGTGGTGAATTTTTCTCTAAGTATGTCTTCTTGAATAACATTAGATTTTAAGTTTTTCCTAGCACCTTTTTCACATTTTGCTAACTCATTTACTCCATTGTAAAATACTACTAATTCTGGTTTATAACCTTCTTTTAACAATTTTATTAAGTAAAATAATGATTGATTTGAGTTCCAAGCAGACTCTGCAAAATTATAACTTTTAATTTTGGAAAGTCTTTCAAAATTTGACGGTATAGTATTTTCATCATTAGAACCAAAACCCCACATTACCGATCCACCAAAAAAAAAAGCATTTTGATTTAATAAATCAGAATTATCTAAATTTGATAAAGTTAATCTTGTATTATGTTCGCCATCTATATTAATTGTTTTTCCCTTAAATTTATTCGCTCTCCAAACAACGGGTGTTTCATAATGAAATTTGATTTGAGAATATTCTCTATAGTGTAATGCTGCCCAAGGAATATTATCGTAATTTTGATAACAAGAATAACGTACACAAGATGTATCTAAATTTTTTTCTACTTTTTTATCTTGATATACTCTGTAAACTTCAGAAACACCTATCATTAAAAAAATAATTAAATTATATATGAGGAAGATTAATAATAGATTGATTGAAATTATTTTAACTAATTTCATAAATTAAATAAGTTTATCTTTTAAATCAAAGGCCTCCATAAGTTCATTCCATTCCCTTTTTGAAAGTCCAGAAGTTTCTATATCAACTTTTTCGCCTTTAATAAGTTTTTGAATGATTGCTTTTCCTTTCGCTGAAACTTCAATGCCACCAACTCTATAATCCATAAACGCATCATATGTGGTTGGCACCCACTTTTTAAGAGTATCTAACATTATATCAGCATAAACTCTTATTTCATATTGAGCATGACTATCAGCTCTTAGTCTTAAAAAATTCATTAAATTTAATAAATCAGTTTTCCAATACCACTGGGTATAAGTATTTAACGTTAAATTCATTCTTGCAAGCTCTCTTGCTAAACCTTTTTTATTTTCATCAATAGTTGATCCATCAAATCTTTCATTAAGCATAGTCTCGTAATTATCATAAGTTCTCTCTGCATCGCTTTTTAAAAGTTCTAAAACTTCTTCTGCTTGTTTTCCTTCCAAGACATCTCCTCTACCCTGTCTATTACTAGTTGATTGAGCTGCTAAATTTTCTTGAGATGGCAAATAAAATTCCTTATCCAGAATTGAATACCTTGCAGAATATTCATTTACATTTGCTGTTCTATGTCTAATCCATTGTCTTGCAATAAAAATTGGAAGCTTAACATGATATTTAATTTCACACATTTCAAATGGCGTACTGTGCCAATGTCTCATTAAATATTTAATTAAACCTTTATCGGTTGAAACTTGTTTTGTTCCTTTTCCGTAAGATACTCTAGCTGATTGAACTATGGATGTGTCATCACCCATATAATCAACAACTCTTACAAAACCATGATCTAAAGCTGGAATTGCTTCATATAGGATTTTTTCGAGCTCAGGAGCTGTAACTCTTTTTGTTTGATTGCTTTGAGATTGTTGATTTTTAATTTCTTCTTGTTGTTCTTTAGTTAATTTCATGATTGTTATTGAATCTGTTGTAATTACTTTTATATTAATAATGTTGGTTTTCCAACTACGACGATAAACGAATTTCGTAATAACCATTGCGGACGTGGGGGCAGTACCCACCACCTCCACCATTACAACTTATGGGGGTGAACTAGATTCGACGGGTGACTAAAGGCTATTCTTTCGTTCGGGATTGTTCCACCGTAACGGGCTAATTTATAATTGCTAACGAAAGTTACGCACTTGCTGCCTAATTAACTCAGTTAATTAAGCAAACGGGGTCTGGGGCACCTGGCAACAGAACGCCCCCTATTTAATTTAATTTTTTTTTAATTTCAGCTTGAGCGGCAGCCAACCTTGCAACAGGAACTCTATAAGGTGAACAAGAAACATAATTCAATCCTGCTTTTGAACAAAAAGATATACTATGTGGATCTCCTCCATGCTCTCCACAGATACCTAACTTTAGATTTTTGTTTTGTTTTCGTCCTTTTTCTACTGCTATTTCAACTAAATCTGAAACTCCTTCATCTATTGAAACAAAAGGATCAACAGAAAATATTTTGTTTTCTAAATAATCATTTAAAAATTTACCGCTATCATCTCTACTTATCCCAAAAGTAGTCTGAGTTAAATCATTTGTTCCAAAACTAAAGAATTCTGCGTGCTTAGCAATCTCCTTTGCTTTTATTGCCGCTCTAGGTAATTCAATCATCGTTCCAACTAAAAATTCTATTTTCAATTTATTTTCTTGTTGAACTTGACTAGCAATTCTAATTACTAATTCTTTCATTATTTTAATTTCAGCCTCTGTAGATACTAAAGGTATCATTATTTCAGGAAATGCAGATTTAATTTTATTTTTTTTGAGGTAAGCCAAAGCCTCGAATATTGCTTTGCATTGCATTTCATAAATTTCAGGAAAAGATATTCCCAGACGACATCCCCTATGACCTAACATAGGATTTTGCTCATGGAGCTCTTCAATTCTCGACTCAACCTCTTTAACTGGGAGATTAACTATACTAGCAACTTCATTCATTTCCTTTTCTGTACGTGGTAAAAATTCATGTAATGGTGGGTCCAACAATCTAACTGTGACTGGTAATCCACTCATGATTTTAAAAATATCTATAAAATCTTTTCTTTGATGCGGTAACAGTTTTTGTAATGCTATTGCTCTGTCTTCTTTTGTTTTAGATAATATCATTTCTCTTACAGATAAAATTCGTTCTTCATCAAAAAACATATGTTCAGTTCTGCATAATCCAATACCCTCTGCACCAAATTCTTTTGCAATTTTGGTATCTTTTGGAGTCTCAGAATTTGTTCTTACTTTTAATTTCCTAAAGCTATCTGCCCAAGACATTAACTTGGAAAAATCACCAGATATTTCAGGCTTCACAGTTGAAATACTTCCTGCAATAATTCTTCCAGTTGAGCCGTCAATAGTGATTACGTCTCCTTCTTTAATCTCTATTGAAGAAGTTTTAAAAGATTTATTTTCATAGTTTATATCAATTTCACTTGATCCTGATACACATGGTCTACCCATACCTCTCGCAACAACAGCTGCATGACTTGTCATTCCTCCTCTAGCAGTCAAAATTCCTTTAGCAGCATGCATTCCTTGTATATCTTCTGGAGAGGTCTCTACCCTGACCAAAATTGTATCTTGCATCATTGCGGTTAATCTTTCAGCTTCTTCTGATGTAAATACAACTTTACCACTCGCTGCACCTGGTGATGCTGGCAATCCATTTGCTATAACATTAATTGAACTTTTTTCATCCAAAGTAGGGTGTAAAAGTGTATCTAAAGAGTTTGGGTCAACTCTTAACACAGCTTCCTTTTTAGAAATTAATTTTTCTTTAACCATATCAACTGCAATCTTTACTGCTGATTTTGCTGTTCTTTTTCCTGATCTTGTTTGAAGCATCCATAGTTTACTATTTTCAACTGTAAACTCTACGTCTTGCATATCTTTGTAATGTATCTCTAATTTTTTCAAGATTTTTTGTAGTTCTTTAAATACTTTAGGCATAGATTCTTCCATTGATAATTCTTTTACTTTAGCATCTCTCCTAGCTTTTTTTGTTATGTATTGAGGAGTCCTCGTACCAGCTACAACATCTTCCCCTTGCGCATTAATTAAATACTCGCCATATATTTCATTTGATCCATCTGATGGATTTCTTGTAAACACAACTCCTGTTGCACAATCATCACCCATATTTCCAAAAACCATTGATTGAACATTTACAGCAGTTCCCCACTCGGCTGGGATTTGATTTAATTTTCTATAAACTTTTGCTCTATTGCTTTCCCACGATAAAAATACTGCGCTTATTGCTCCTAGCAATTGTTCATAAACATCTTGGGGAAAATCTTTTTTTGCTTTTTCTCTTACTGTTTTTTTAAAATCCTGAATTAATCCATCCCAATCACTTTCATCTAAATCTGTATCTAACAAAACGCCTTTCGTAAGTTTATAATTTTCAATTAATTCCTCAAAATGATAACCTTCTACACCCATTACTACATTACCGTACATTTGAATGAACCTTCTATAACTGTCTTTAGCAAATCTTCCATTTGAAGTTTTAATTGCTAAAGCTTTAACTGTTTTATCGTTCAGGCCTAGGTTTAGAATAGTATCCATCATACCTGGCATTGATACTCTTGCGCCAGAACGTACAGACAACAAAAGTGGATTCTTTAAGTCACCAAATTTCTTAGAAACATCTTTTTCAATTAATTTTAATTCTTTTTTAATTTGAGAAATTAAATTTTTATTTAATTTTTCTTTATCTTTATAAAAAATTTCACAAACTTTTGTAGATATTGTAAAACCAGGGGGCACTGGAAGACCCATTCTTCCCATTTCAGAGAGATTAGCACCTTTTCCTCCTAAAAAGTTTTTAGGATTTTTAATTTTTTTACTGTTCTTAGAATTAAAGTTTAATATAAGTTTCTTCATTAACGGGAGTCGATTAGAGAAAAATTAACATAATTGTTGAACGTTTTACACATCATTTGGATAAGTTCCAGCCTATTCTTCTTTGTGACTGGATCATCTTCGTTAACAATTACATTATCAAAAAAGTCAAAAACTTCTCTTTTGACGCTAGCTAAATTGTCCAATGTTTGAACATAATTTTCATCTTTATTAATACCTAAGAAATATTTTCTTAATTCACTAATTTTTTTAAATAAATTTTTTTCTAACTCAGTTTTAAAAATACCAGGGTCAGTTGTATTTGATAATTCTATTTTATTATTTTTTAATTCTCCGTCTAAAATGTTTGAGGCTCTTTTATAGCTTGCAATAATATCTAAACCATCTGGTTTGTTAATAATTTTATTTAAATGCTTAGCTTTGTTAAAAATAATAACAGATTGATCTAAGTTAAAAGAACTAGTTGATGCTTGAATTATATCATTTCTAATATTTTCTTCCTTCATGTGATATTTTAATCTATCCATTAAAAAATCTGATAACTCATTTTGTAAAGATTGATTATCAATTTCAAATCCTTGATCTAAATACAGGCTTAAAGAATAATTAATTAGATCTTTTATTTTAAAATCTTTTTTATTTTCAATTATTATTCTTATTACTCCTAATGCTAATCTTCTTAGGGCATATGGATCTTTAGAACTTGTTGGTTTTTGATTTAAACCAAAAAAACCAACCAAAGTATCTATCTTATCAGCTAAAGAAAGGGCTATGCTAAATGGTTTTTTTGGGACTCTTGAGCCTGAACCTGCAGGTAGATATTGTTCACTTATGGCCAAAGCCAAATCTTTATCAAAACCTTGTGCAATAGCAAAATAACCTCCCATCACACCTTGTAGTTCCGGGAATTCACCCACTAGCTCTGATAATAAATCAACCTTACAAATTGATGCTGATAATTCAACTTTTTCTTTACTAATTAAAAGTTCATCAGATATCATTCCACCCAATTTTCTCATTCTTTGAGCTTTATCAAAATAACTTCCTAATCCTCTAAAATAACTCATTGATTTTAAATCTGTAACTTTTTTAACCATATTTTGAGATTTATCTTTTTTCCAAAAAAATTCTGCGTCACTTAATCTTGCTTCAACTACTCTTTCATTTCCTAATTTAATTAATCCCTTTTTATCTTTTTTGTTTGCAACAACTAAAAACTCATTAGTAATATTTTCTTTATTATCAAATATAGGGAAATATTTTTGATGGTATTGCATGGTGATAATTAATATTTCTTTTGGAATATTTAAAAATTTCTTATCAAATTCACAAAGAAGGATATTTGGTTGATCTGTTAAATCTACAACCTCATTCAGTAATCTAGGATTATGTTGAATCTTAATATTTTTATTTTTTAATATATTGTTGAATTTTTTTTCTATTAACTTTTTTCTTTCATTGTGATCGACGATAATGTCCATTTTTTTAAAAAAACTTTTATAATTTTTAAATTCTAAGAATGACTTTTTATTTTCCTCAAATTCTTTATCAATAAAAGTTGAGCTAGAAGATGTTAGGTGATGAAAATTAAAATTTAATTTTTTTTTATCAAATACAGCTAGAATTGATTTTAACGGTCTCCCCCAATTTAGGTCAAAAGTTCCCCAATACATTGATTTTTTCCATTGAATTTTACTTAACAATGTTGGGATAAATTTCTCTAGCAATTCATGTGTATACAATTTTTTTGATTTTGTCTTGAAAAAATAAAATTCTCCTTTGTCAGATTTCTTTTGGTATAGATCCTTTTTTACGATTTTATTTGACCTAACAAAACCCTCTAGCGCTACCTCTGGTGACTTGATATTTGGACCTTTAATCTCCTCTGATTTTAGTACAACATTTTTTTGAACTCCTTCAAACAATACCACTAGTCTGTTTGGTGTTGAGTATGATGAACTTTTTTTAAATAAAATTGATTTTTCTAAAAAAAAATCATTAAAACTTTTAAGTAAGTCTTCCCTTAAATTTTGTTGAAGATTTGAGGGTATTTCTTCACTAAATAATTCTAAAAAAAACTCTGACATTATTTTTGACTATCTAACCAAACGCCTGCTGTAGATTTTGTAATATCTCTTATTCTGGCAATATAACCTGCTCTTTGTGCAACACTGATTGCACCTCTTGCATCTAAAATATTAAAAACATGACTGGCTTTTAAACATTGATCATATGCTGGTAAAGAAATTTTTTTTTCTACCAAATCTTTTGCCTCGGACTCATGCATTTCAAACATTTTAAAAAGTGTTTCTACATTCGCGTGTTCAAAATTGTATGCTGAAAATTCTTTTTCGGCTTGATGAAATACTTCTTGATATTTTACACCTTCATCATTCCACAACAGATCATAAACGTTTTTTTCTTTTTGAGTAAACATACAAATTCTTTCTAAACCATAAGTGATTTCAACTGATACAGGTTTACAATCAAATCCAGCCATTTGTTGAAAATAGGTGAATTGAGTAATTTCCATTCCATCACACCATACTTCCCATCCCAATCCTGCAGCACCTAATGTTGGACTTTCCCAATCATCTTCAACAAACCTTATATCATGGTCATTATGATCTATTCCTATAGTAGATAAACTATTTAAATAAAGTTTTTTTATATTTTCAGGAGAAGGTTTAATTAAAACTTGAAATTGATAATAGTGTTGCAACCTGTTTGGATTATCTCCATATCTTCCATCTGTAGGTCTTCTTGATGGTTGTACGTAAGCTGCTTTCCATGGTTTATTTCCAAGTGATCTTAGGGTAGTAGCTGGATGAAAAGTTCCTGCACCAACCTCCATATCATAAGGCTGAAGAATAATGCATCCTTTTTTACTCCAAAATTTCTGAAGATTTAAAATTGTATCTTGGAATGTTTGAATTTTTTTTTTTTCTTTTTTTGCTTTAGAAACCATATCTTTGCCAAATTGATCTTTCATCTAAAATACTTGCTATTTGATCTACTTGATTGCTGGATGAAGAAAGTTTTTGACTTAACCATCCTTTTGGTTTTTCAAATTTTTTAATAATTACATCTTCACCAAATTTATCTTTTAATATTTCATGTGCGTTACCAATTCCGTCAATCAATCCTAAATTTTTTGCTTTACTGCCTGACCAAAACTCACCTGAAAAAAGTTCTACATCAGATTTGTTTAATTTTGATCCTCTGCTTTTTTCAACAACATCTATAAAGTCTTTATGAAGATCCAATTGAATATTTTTTAATCTTTCAATATCTTCGTTTTTTTCTTCTAAAAATGGATCAAGTGTGCTTTTGTTTTTACCAGCAGTATGAACTCTTCTTTCAACTCCAATTTTTTTTATCAACTCTGTAAATCCAAAAGAAGAATATATCACACCTATAGATCCAATTATTGAACTTGAATTTGCATAAATTTCGTCCCCAGCACAAGAAATCAAATATCCTCCAGAAGCTGCTACGTCTTCAGCGAATACAATAACTTTTTTTTTATGTTTTTTTGATTGTTGTCTAATAAAATTGTAGATTAAATGAGATTGAACTGGTGATCCTCCTGGAGAATTGATTGATATAGCAACACATGTCGCTTTTTTCAGAGAAAAAGCCTTTTTAATTAGTTCTTCTTGACCTGCAAAATCAATACCTTGTTTAAATTTTCCAGCATTACCAATAACTCCGCTTAATTTTAAGTGAGCAACAATTTTTTTCTTTTTAAAAAAAGAGAACATAAGTAAGTCTTATAGAATTATTTATTGAATATAAAGACTACTTATAATTGAAGAAACTGGTGCGTCAATTGATAAGTAATATATATAAACAAATTATACTAATTTAAAAATGTTATGGGAACAGTTGTACAGCTTAAAAATCAGATAAATGATTCATATTTTCAACTTAAAGACTCGGTTGAAGAAAAACTGGTTTTAACCGAAGAAAAAATAAGATCAAAATTATCTAGCAACGTACAGCTGGTTCAAAAAATGACAGATTATCATATAGAAACTGGAGGAAAAAGACTGAGAGCTTTACTAA
Organism: uncultured Pelagibacteraceae bacterium; assembly: GCA_902591695.1. Taxonomy (GTDB): domain Bacteria; phylum Pseudomonadota; class Alphaproteobacteria; order Pelagibacterales; family Pelagibacteraceae; genus Pelagibacter. Next base: position 9,652 of record CACJBQ010000002.1, read on the forward strand.
CATTGGGTAGTGCAAAATTATGTGGTTACTCTAAAGGCTCTAGAGATATAAATTTAGCTGCGTGTGTTGAATTAATTCACAGCGCTACGTTGATGCATGATGATGTGATTGATGAAGGCACTGTTAGAAGAGGGAAAGAAACTTTAAACAAAGTTTGGGATAATCATTCGTCAGTTTTAATAGGAGATTATCTGTTGAGTAGGTGTTTTGAAATGATGGTAGAGGACGGAAACCTAGAAGTTTTAAAATTATTATCTTCCACTTCATCTAAAATTGCTCAAGGAGAAATTCTACAACTTCAACACAAAGGTGAAGTTGATATGCTGGAAGAAACATATTTAAAAATCATCTCAGCTAAAACTGCTGAGTTATTTGCAGCAGCAACTAAAGTTGGTGCAATTTTATCTGATGCACAAAATAAAGAAAAAGATGCTTTAGAATTTTATGGAAGAAACTTGGGATTAACTTTTCAAATAGCAGACGACACACTTGACTATAATGCTGAGCTCAAACTATTTGGTAAAAAAATTGGTCAAGATTTTTTTGAAGGAAAAATTACCTTACCAATAATTTTACTTTTTCAAAAATTAGGAAATGATGAAAAGAAAATTTTATCAAATATGTTTAAAAAAGAGTTAAGAACAAAAGATGACTTTAATGAAATTATAGCTCTTATAAATAGGTATAAAATAATTCAGGAATGCTATCAAAAAGCACAGCACTATATAAATTTAGCCTCAAATTCTCTAAGTGTATTTAAAGACTCTGAAGAAAAAAATATTCTTAAAAGATTAACTTCATTTAGTTTATCAAGAAATTTTTAAGGACTTAATAAAGACTTTATCCACTTTCCGGAGTTATCTTTATTATATTTTAATCTCTCGTGGATTCTATTCTCACCATCTAGCCAAAATTCAATACTATCTGGAGATAAAATCCATCCAGACCAGTGACTTGGTCTTGGTACATCTGATTTGTTGCTATATTTTTTTTTGTAATCTTGTATAGATTTTAACAATTGTTCTCGCGAATTTAATTCTTCACTTTGCTTAGAAGCCCATGCTCCTATTCGACTTTCATACGCTCTAGATGAATAATATTCATCTGCAACCTGATCAGAAACTAATGACACCTTTCCACTAATTCTTATTTGTCTTAAGAGACTTTTCCAATGGAAACACATCGCAGCATACGGATTTTCTTTTAATTCATTTCCCTTTTGACTATTTAAATTTGTATAAAATACAAATCCATCTTTGTTGAAATCTTTAAGTAAAACCATTCTAACTGAAGGAATGTTGTTTTTGTCTGATGTGGCTAGAGCAACAGCGTTTGGATCATTTGGCTCAGTTTTCTTTGCTTCCTCCATCCATTCATGAAATAAATGAATTGGATCATCTATATCAAGAAAGCAACTATTAAGATCTAAAGAGTTTTTTTGATTCATAATTTAAACAAAATAATCTATATAATATAAATAATGTCATTTAATACTTTTGGAAAGCTATTTCGTTTCACAACTTGGGGAGAGTCTCATGGACCTGCAATTGGTTGTATTGTTGATGGTTGTCCTCCAAACATAAATCTTAAAGAACAAGATATTCAAATAGAATTAGACAAAAGAAAACCAGGACAATCTAAATTTACGACTCAGAGAAAAGAGGATGATAAAGTTCAAATATTGTCAGGAGTATTTGAGGGTAAAACTACAGGAACACCTATTTCTCTCATAATCTACAACAAAGATATGAGATCAAAAGATTATAGTAATATTAAAGATAAGTTCAGACCGGGTCATGCAGATTTTACTTATTTTAAAAAATATGGAATTAGAGACTATAGAGGTGGTGGTAGATCTTCTGCTAGAGAAACTGCAGCACGAGTTGCGGCCGGTGCAATAGCAAAAGTTGTACTTCAAAAAAAATTAGGTAAAAAATTTAAAGTAATTGCTGCAGTAACTCAGTTAGGAATTCTTGGATGTGATACAAATCAGTGGAACGATAAAGTAATTTCAAAAAATCCATTTTTTTGTCCGGATAAATCAATGATTAAATTATGGGAAAAATATTTACTTGGTGTTAGAAAGTCAGGATCCTCATGTGGAGCAGTGATTGAAATAAGAGCAAGAGGTATCCCAGTCGGTTTAGGTGCTCCAATTTATTCAAAATTGGATACTGACATAGCTTCAGGTCTAATGAGTATTAATGCAGTTAAAGGTGTAAATATTGGTGCAGGAATGAACTCAGCACAATTAAGTGGAGAACAAAATTCAGATGAAATTTCTTCAAAAGGAAATAAATTAAAATTCAATTCAAATAACGCTGGTGGAATTCTTGGTGGAATTTCTACGGGCCAAGAAATTGTTGCATCTTTTGCTGTCAAACCAACATCTTCAATTTTAACTAGTAGAAAAACTATAAATAAATTTGGGAAAAATACTTCAATATCTGTTAAAGGTAGACACGATCCTTGTGTAGGAATTAGAGCTGTACCAATTGGTGAAGCTATGATGAACTGTGTTTTACTTGACCACTACTTAATGAATAAAGCCCAGTGTGGTTAGCTTAAATTAATTTTTCACAACTCTTATTGTCTCCTTTTGAAACAAAATATCAGCAATTTTCTTAGAAATTTGAGAACTGTTTAATCCAGCTTTATCGTACATTTTTTTTGGATCATCTTGTTCAATAAATTCATCTGGTAAAGTCATTGATCTAAATTTTAAACCTTTGTCAAATACTCCTCTTTCAGCTAATAAATTTTTAACATGAGAACCAAAACCACCTATTGATCCTTCTTCAACAGTTATCATAAGCTCATGTTCCTTAGCAGATTTTAGTATAAGTTCTTCGTCTAAAGGCTTAGCAAATCTGGCGTCTATTAAAGTTGTTGAAACTCCTTTTGCTTTTAATTCCTCTGCAGCTAACTTGCACTCTTCAAGTCGAGTTCCAAGGTTTAATACACAAACTTGTGTCCCTTGTTGAACGACTCTCCCTTTACCAATTTCAATTTTTTCATCTATTGATGGGAGATCAACACCTACACCAGTTCCTCTTGGATATCTGATTGCAGAAGGTCTGTCATTTATATCTACTGAAGTATTAATCATTTTTACTAGTTCAGCTTCGTTACTTGCTGCCATTACTACAAAGTTAGGCAAAGTTGATAAGTAAGTTATATCAAATGAACCAGCATGTGTTGATCCATCAGCACCAACTAATCCTGCTCTATCTATCGCAAATCTAACTGGTAAACTTTGGATGGCAACATCGTGAACAACTTGATCATATGCTCTCTGTAAAAATGTAGAATAAATTGCAGCATATGGTTTGTATCCTTCGGTTGCTAGACCAGCTGCAAAAGTTACGGCATGTTGCTCTGCTATTCCTACATCAAACATTCTATTTGGAAACTCCTTGCCAAAAATATCCATGCCAGTACCTCCTGGCATAGCTGCTGTTATTCCTACTATTTTGCTATCTTTTTTGGCATGTTTAACTAAGGTGTTTGCAAATACTTTTGTATAAGCTGGAAGGTTTGATTTACTCTTTACTTGTTCGCCAGTCTCAACATTAAATTTTGACACTCCATGATAATGATCATTTGCTTTTTCTGCATAAGAATAACCTTTTCCTTTTTGAGTTTTGATATGAATCATTATAGGACCCTCATGTCTTGATTCTTTTGCGTTTTTTAAAATTGGAACCAGGCTTGATAAATCATGACCATCTATAGGACCTGCATAATAAAAGCCAAGTGAACTAAACAATGTACCTCCAGTAACTGCTGAACGGAAAAAATCCTCTGCTTTTCCTGCTTTGGCACTAAATCTTTTTGAAAATGCAGATGTAATTAATTTTAAAGTTTCCCTAAGACTAAAATATATTTTACCCGTAAATAATTTTGCCAAGTAAGTTCTCATTGCTCCAACTGGTTTTGCAATTGACATGTCGTTATCATTTAAAATAACAATCATTTTTGTCTTAGATGCTCCAGCATTATTCATAGCTTCGTAAGCCATACCTGCACTAATTGCTCCATCACCTATGACAGCTATTACATTGGAAGACTTATTTTCTAATTTATTTGCCTCAGCAATTCCTAATGCTGATGAAATAGATGTTGAGCTATGGGCTGCTCCAAATGGGTCATACTCACTTTCAGATCTTTTTGTAAAACCTGATAAACCATCGCCTTGCCGTAAAGTTCTAATTTTATCTTTTCTTCCAGTTAAAATTTTATGTGGGTAAGATTGATGACCAACATCCCATATTAATTTATCATTTGGTGTGTCAAAAACATAATGAAGTGCAACTGTCAATTCAACCACGCCCAAACCAGCACCAAGGTGACCTCCTGTTTCTGAGACAGCACTTATCATTTCCTCCCTCACCTCATCTGCTACTTTTTGTAAATTGTCTTCAGACACTTTTCTTAAATCAGATGGAAAGTTGATGTTGTTTAAAAATTGATAATTTTTTTTCATTTTTTTCTATTCAATATATAGCCTAGAGTTTCATTTATTTTTTTAGATTTTGAACCATATTTTATTAAATTCTTATTAATATCTTTTATTATCTTATCACAATACTTAAGTGAGTCATCATAGCCTATTAAATTTATAAGTGTTGCCTTGCCTTTTTTTTGATCTTTTCCTGTTTTTTTGCCAGCTTCCTTAGAATTACTTTTCAGATCAATTAAATCATCAGCTATTTGGAATAATAGACCAATTTTTGATCCAATATTTTCAAAAAATTTAATTTCTTGAATTGTTTTTTTCTTAATTATTGCTGGAACTGCACAACAAAAACTAAATAACATTCCAGTTTTTTTTATTTCCATTTCTAATATTTGATTCCTTGATATTTTTTTTCTCTCATAACTTAAATCTAAATATTGCCCACCAGCTATTCCTAAATGACCTGAGCATTCTGATAATTTTTTTATAAGGTTAATTTTAATCTTTTCATTTAATTTCAATTTAGGACTTGATAAAATTTCAAAAGCTAAAGTTAGTAATGAATTTCCTGCTAGAACTGCTGTAGACTCACCAAATTTAATGTGGGTTGATGGTTTTCCTCTTCTAATATCATCATCATCCATGCAGGGTAGATCGTCATGAATAAGCGAATAAGCATGAATACATTCAACGGCCGACCCAACTATTATCAATGTTTTGTAATCTATTGAAAATAATGACCCTAAGTCGATCAAGATTTTAGATCTTATTTTTTTTCCACCTGGAAATAAACCATACTTCATGGGTGACATTAAGTGAGAATATTTCTGTGAATTAATATATTTTTTAAGAAATTTATTTGTATCCTTGGCTATTTTATTAAGCTGTTTTTTCATTTTTTAATTATTTGTTTAATCTTTTTATTTGTCTCTTCCCCAATGGATTTAAAATTTTTATGAAATTTCTTTTCAATAATATTATTTAATTTTAGAAGTTCTTGATAACTGTCAGCTGAATTGTTTAAATCGTTTTCCTTTTCTAAAGAATCTATAATCTTATTTGCTTTTTCTGTAAGCTCCTCAACTGAGTACTGATCATAATCAGGTGGTATTATTTTATCTTTCATATAATAATAATTATTAATACATGAAATCTATTCAATCAAATATCAAAAAAGCAAAAAAATATTTAGATAATAATCATTGTGTTGCAGTACCAACAGAAACTGTTTATGGATTAGCTGCAAACGCTTACTCGAATAGTGCAGTTAAGAAAATATTTAGTCTTAAAAAAAGACCATTTAACAATCCGCTCATTGTACATTATTACGATATTCAAAGACTTAGAGAGGACTGTGATATAAATGATAATTTGGTAAAACTTTACAAAAGATTTTCTCCAGGTCCCATAACTTACGTTTTGAAATTAAAAAATGAATCAAAAATATCAAAATTTGTCACTAATAATAAAAAAAGTATTGCTGTACGTTTTCCTAAACATAAATTGTTCAGAAATTTATTAAAAAATTTAGATTATCCAGTAGCTGCACCTAGCGCAAATATATCTTCAAGATTAAGTTCAGTTAAACCATCTGATGTAAAAGAAGAATTTGGTTCAAAAATAAAATATATTTTAAATGGAGGAAAAAGTAAAATTGGAGTTGAGTCCACAATATTAAATCTTTTAAAAAAACCCTCACTTTTAAGATATGGAGGCTTAGATGCTAAAAAAATTGAAAATTTTTTAAAAAAAAAATTATTAATTAGTACAAATTCAAAAAAAAAAATATCCCCTGGTTTATTTCCGTTACATTACTCTCCCGGGATACCTTTAAGAGTCAATGTTAAAAAACCAAAAAAAAACGAGGCGTATTTATTAATCAAAAAAAGAAAATCAAAATTAAAAAACTATTATTATTTATCAAAAGTGAAAAATATAGAGGAAGCTGCAAAGAATTTATATTCAACTTTAAGAAAAATTAAAAACGATGGTTTTAAAAAGATTGCAGTTGAAAAAATACCAAACAAAGGTCTTGGTAAAACAATCAACGATAGATTAAAGAGAGCCTCTAAATATTAATGACAAATTCTATTGAAGTAATCAATTTATCAAAAAAATATAAAGATAAAAAAGCAGTGGATAATATAAATTTTAAAATTAATGAAAATGAAATGGTTGGTCTTTTAGGACCTAATGGATGTGGAAAAACTACAACTATTGCAATGATTTTAGGATTATTAAAACCAAGTAGAGGTGAGGTTTTAATCAACGGAGAGAATATTGAAAAAAATAAAATCTCTCTTCTTCATAAAATGAATTTTATTTCACCCTATATTGAATTGCCTAAAAAACTTAAAGTTAAACAAAATTTAATTGTTTATGGAAAATTATATAACATTCAAAATTTAAATGACCGAATAGATCACCTTGCAAATAAACTTAGATTAAAAGATCTTTTAAACAAAATTACTGGAGAACTTTCTTCTGGACAAAAAAATAGGGTAAGTCTTGCTAAAGCTTTAATAAATGATCCAACGGTACTTTTGTTGGATGAACCCACTGCTTCATTAGATCCTGAAACTGGTGATTTTGTAAGATCATTTTTAGAAGATTACAAAAAAGAAAAAAAAATATCTGTTTTGCTTGCCTCACATAATATGGAAGAAGTAAAAAGATTATGTGGTTCTGTTTTAATGATGAAAGATGGTTTAATAGTGGATAGAGGAACACCTGAAGAGTTAATAACTAAATATGGAAGAAGAAATTTAGAGGAAGTATTTTTAGAAATTGTGAGAAAATAAAAATGAATTTAATTAGAATTTATGGTCTTTTTTTAAGACACTTTTATTTAATAACTAGATCATTTCCAAGAATATTAGATTTAATTTATTGGCCTTCAATTCAAATTACTCTTTGGGGATTTATTTCTAATTTTTTTGCAGCTCATAGCTCTTATTACAGTGGTGCAGTCGGAGTTATTCTTTCATGTGCAATTCTATATGATTTTTTATTTAGAACCAGTATTGGTTTTAATATGTTATTTTTGGAGGAGATTTGGAGCAGAAATTTTACAAACCTATTTATTGCACCAATGAAAATTAGTGAGATAATTATTTCTCTAGTTTTTACTGCTTTAATAAGAGCATTAATTGGTTTAATTCCAGCTATACTATTAACATCTCCATTATTTGGTATATCTTTGCTAAAACTAGGTCTTCCTTTGGCATTTCTTTTCTTAAGTCTGTATTTATTTGGAATAACACTTGGTCTATTTGTTTCAGCAGGATTGTTAAGATTTGGACCATCTTTTGAGAATATTGCATGGTCTACCATGTTTTTATTAGCACCATTTGGATGTATTTACTATCCAGTTGAAACACTACCAGGTATCTTCCAAACAATCGCTTTCGCACTTCCGTTAGTTTATATTTTTGAGGAGACTAGAAATATCTTAGTCAATGGAATGGTAAATTATGAAAATATCATAAATGCAATCTATCTAAACGGGTTTTATTTAATTTTGTCAATATTTGTATTTTATTACTCTTTCGACAAAGCAAGAGATAAAGGAACTTTAATAAATATGGGTGAATAAACTGGTGGTGCGCCTGCTAGGAGTCGAACCCAGAACCTCCTGATCCGAAGTCAGGCGCTCTATCCAGTTGAGCTACAAGCGCATATAGTATTAATATTATATTTTATGGAAAAAAACATTAATTTTATAGTCAAAGAGGATGAGAAGAATTTAAGGGTTGATGTTTTAATTAACAAAAGAGAGGAATTAATTAGTAGAACTAGAATTAAAAATTTAATTTTAAAAGAAAAGTTAACACTAAATAATAAAATTATTAAAAGTCCATCAAAAAAAGTCTCAATTGGTGACACTATAAATCTTAAGATCCCAGAGCCTGAAATGGCGTCCCTTAAACCTTATCAATTTAAATTAGAAATAATATACGAAGATAATGATCTATTGGTTATTAATAAACCTGCTGGAATAATCATGCATCCAGGGGCTGGAAATTATGATAAAACAATTGTTAATGCATTGATGCATTATAATAAGAATTCTTTATCAAATATAGGTGATGAATTAAGACCTGGTATTGTTCATAGAATTGATAAAAACACATCTGGTTTAGTTGTAATTGCAAAAAACAATGAAACTCATGAAAATTTATCAAAACAATTTAGTGATCATACAATTATAAGAGAGTACCAACTTTTAATATGGGGAAAATTAAGACCATCTTCAGGAAGGATTGAAACATTTATAACTCGCAGTTCAAAAAATAGACAACTTATGGAAGTTAGTAGTTCTAAAGGCAAGAAAGCTATAACAAATTATAAAACACTTAAAATTTTTGAAAATCAGAAAACACCAACTTTAAGTTTAGTTGAATGTAAATTAGAAACAGGAAGAACACATCAAATAAGAGTCCATATGAATTACAAAGGTAATAGTCTTGTTGGAGATGGCAAATATAAAAAAAAATATAAAAAATTAAAAAATATTGATTTAGACATCCAAACTTCAATTACTAAATTAAATAGACAATTCCTGCATGCAAAAACTTTAGGATTTATGCATCCACGTACTAAGAAAGAGATGATTTTTTCCTCACTTTTGCCACAAGATCTTAATAATATTCTTAAAATGCTTAGAAACACTGAAGAATAAATTATTGAAAATTTGCTATAATTAATTAAATAAACACCTCTATGAGCACAACAATGAGTAATAATCTGCCAACCCTTTCTAATGAAGGTGGGCTATCTGCATATTTAGAGCAGATTAAAAAATTTCCGATGTTAGCTGCAGAAGAAGAATATATGCTAGCAAAAAACTGGAAAACAACTGGTAATATTAAAGCTGCAGAAAAACTGGTCACTAGTCACTTAAGATTAGTTGCAAAGATTGCTATGGGCTACAAAGGATATGGTTTGCCTATTAATGAAATGATTTCAGAGGGAAATGTAGGTCTTATGCAAGCTGTTAAGAAATTTGAACCAGAAAAAGGTTTTAGATTGGCAACTTATGCAATGTGGTGGATTAAGGCTTCTATTCAAGAATATATTTTAAGATCCTGGAGTCTTGTCAAAATTGGAACTACTACTGCTCAAAAAAAATTATTCTTTAATTTAAAGAAAATTAAAAATCAAATTTCTCCAGAAACTGAAGGTGACTTAAGAGATGAACACGTTGATCATATAGCTAATAAGCTCGATGTAAGTAAAGAAGAAGTCGTTTCAATGAATAGAAGACTTTCTGGAAAGGAGTTCTCGCTAAATGCTCAAGTTGGAGAAGATGGCGATGAATGGCAAGACTGGTTGGTTGATAAAGAACTTGATCATGATTTAAAATTTGCTCACCACGAGGAAATGGAGCAAAGAAAAGATTTATTAAAAGACTCTATTAAAGTTCTTAACGATAGAGAAAGAGAAATTTTATACTCTAGAAGACTAAATGATAACCCAACTACTCTAGAAGATTTAAGTAAAAAATATAAAATTAGCAGAGAAAGAGTTAGACAAATTGAAAATAAAGCATTTGAAAAACTCCAAAAGCACATGCTTCTATTAGCTAAATCAAAAAATCTTTTACCCGCAAACTAAACTTCAAAAGGATTTTCAATTAAAATAGTATCATCTCTTTCTGGACTAGTTGAGATACTTGATACTTTTGCACCAATAAAATCTTCTACTGCAAAAATATATTTTTTTGCATTTTCGGGTAATGAGTCTAGATTTTTAACTCCACTTGTAGAAGCTTTCCAACCTGGAAAAGTTTCATAAATTGGTTTTATTTTTATTTGATCTTCTACAGCAGCAGGTAAATAATCTAATCTTTTACCATCAAGCTCATAAGCAATACACATTTTAATTTCATCTAATTCATCGAGTACATCTAATTTAGTTAAAGCTATACCATCAATTCCTGAAACTTTAATAGTTTGCCTAACTAAAACACCATCAAACCATCCACATCTTCTTTTTCTGCTTGTAACAGTTCCAAATTCTTTACCGCGTGTTCCTAAAAGTTCACCAACATCATCTTTTAACTCTGTAGGAAAAGGACCTTCTCCAACTCTTGTTGTATAAGCTTTTGTAATTCCAAGAACATAATTAATCGAATTAGGGCCACAACCAGTCCCTGTAGCTGCGCTTGAGGCGACAGTATTAGATGAAGTTACAAAAGGATAAGTTCCATGATCTACATCAAGTAAAATACCTTGGGCTCCTTCGAATAAAATTCTCTTTTTTTGTTTTTTAAATTGATCAATCTTTAGCCAAACTGGCTGAGAAAATTCTAATATTTTGGGTGCTATTTTAAGCAAATCAGATTTAAGTTGATCTTTTTCAAAAATTTTTTTTCCTAGACCTTTTCTAATCGCATTATGATGAACTAATACAGAGTCGAGTCTTTGATCTAAATTTTTATCAGATCTTAGATCCATAACTCTTATAGATCTTCTTCCAACTTTATCTTCGTATGCAGGTCCAATTCCACGTCTTGTAGTTCCTATTTTGCTTTTTCCTGCTGCATCCTCTCTAATCTCATCCATTTCTCTGTGAAAAGGCAAAATTAAATTTGCAGACTCAGAAATAATAAAATTATTTACATTTACTTCTACGCCTTTAGATTTAATTTCTTCTATTTCCTCTAATAAAGCCCATGGATCTACTACAACTCCATTGCCAATAATTGATATTTTACCTTGTCTAACTATTCCAGATGGCAGTAGTCTCAATTTATATGTAACACCATCAATCACTAAAGTATGGCCAGCATTGTGACCTCCTTGAAATCTTATTACTACGTCAGCCTGTTCAGATAACCAATCAACAATTTTTCCTTTACCTTCATCACCCCATTGAGATCCAACAACGACTATATTTTTCATTATTTAAATTTTCTGTCTACTTTTAAGGAAGTGAGATGGTTAATTGGGCCATTACCTTTTCCATATTTAGGGTTTGATTTTATTGCAGAATTTACATACTTAATTCCAAGCTCACAAGATTTCTTTACTGTTTTTCCACATGATAAAAAAGTTGTAACTGAGCTAGATAAAGTACAACCTGTACCATGAGTATTCTTTGTTTTGTGACGGTCGCTTTTGAAGATCTTTAGATCTTTTGTGTTTATTAAAATATCTAATACATTTTTATGTTTTAAATGACCACCTTTTATAAGTACATTTTTAGCTCCTAAACCTACAAGTTTATTGGCGGCAAAAATCATATCCTCTTTTGTTATAATTTTTGTTTTAGTTAAAATTTCTGCCTCAGGAATATTGGGAGTAATAAGTGATACTTTTTTAATTAATTTAAATTTTAAAAATTGAATAGCTTTACTATCTATCAGTTTAGCACCTCCTTTAGCAACCATTACTGGATCTAATACGATTTTTTTAACTTTAATTACATCCAAAGCTTTTAGTACCATTCTAATAACCTCTGAAGAATGCAGCATACCAATTTTTATTGCATCAGGTCTTATATCTTTACAACTATAAATAATCTGATTAAAAATTTCTTTTGGATTGATACCAACAATTGATTTTACACCTGTAGTATTTTGTGATGTAACTGCAGTTATTGCTGTCATTGCATAAGAACCAAGAGCAGTGATAGTTTTTATATCAGCTTGAATACCTGCTCCACCAGATGAGTCAGATCCTGCGATAATTAAAATTTTAGAATTAGGTTTCAATTTATTTAATTTTTTTCGTAATCATATTCACACATTTATATAGAAGAGCTTTGTTTTCACTTTCTCCCATTACTCTTATTTTAGACTCTGTACCTGATTTTCTTACTAAAATTCTTCCTTTACCTTTAATTAATTTATCTGCATTTTTTATAATTTTTTTTATCTCTGATTTGTTAATAATATTTTTATCTTTTACCTCGATATTTTCTAAAAGTTGAGGTGTTTTCTTAAATTGTTCAAAAAATTCACTTGCCTTTTTTCCTTTTCTTAAAGCAAAAAGAGCTTCTAAAGCTACTAACAAACCATCTCCTGTAGTTGCAAATTTACCTAAAATAATATGTCCCGATTGTTCACCACCTAAATTAAAATTATATTTTTGCATTTTTTCTTTAACATATCTATCTCCAACATTTGCCCTCAAAAATTTTATTCCTTTAGATTTAAAATATTTTTCTAAACCATAATTTGACATTAATGTTCCAACAACTCCCCCCTTTAACATTTTTTTATTTTTCCATCTTGTTGCTAAAGCAGCTATAATTTGATCTCCATCTATTATATTGCTTTTCTCATCACACATTATAATTCTGTCAGCATCTCCATCTAAAGATATACCGATATGTGCTTTATATTTTTTTACAGCAGATCTAATGTTTCTTGGAAAAGTTGATCCACATTTTTTATTAATATTTAAACCATTTGGTTTGACACCTATTGCTATCACTTTAGCTCCTAATGATTTCAATAATTCAGGACCTGCCTTATAACCAGCACCGTTTGCACAGTCGATTACTATTCTTAGTCCTCTTAAATTGAACTCTTTTGTGAAATTTTTTTTTAATATTTTAATATAATTTTTGGTGCCTGTTTCTAATCTTTTAACTCTTCCTAATTTTTCAGAATGCGAGAGATTTTTTGAGATTTTCTTATCAATGAGACTTTCAATTTTTTTTTCTATTTTATCTGATAATTTCATTCCATCAGGACCAAACAATTTTAAACCATTGTCAAAATGTGGATTATGAGAAGCGGTAATCATTATACCCATATTCGCCTTCATCTCTTTTGTTAACATAGCCAGCGCATTAGTTGGTAAGGGTCCTAGGGTATAAACATGCATACCAGCTGAAGCCAAACCTGAGACAAGGGCTGGTTCAAGTGTATATCCAGACAATCTCGTATCTTTTGCAATTATTGCTGTTTGTTTTCTTTTTTTTTGAGATTTAAAGTATGTTCCACTAGCAAGTCCAAATTTAAAGAACATATCTCCATTTATATATTTGCTGTTAACTGCACCTCTTATTCCATCTGTTCCAAAATATTTTTTTGCCATTAATTTTTGATTATCTGATTAAAAACTTTAATACCTTGCATAACTTCATTAACATCATGAATTCTTAAAATCTGAATTCCTTGCATCATTAAATAAATTGAAGAAGACATAGTTCCACCGATCCTTGTTTCGCTATCATTTTTTTTTGATATATCTTTAATAAATCTTTTTCTTGAATTCCCTACTAGTATAGGAAAACCTAATGAATGAAAAATAGAAATACCTCTTATAAGATTCATATTATGTTTCAAATTTTTTCCAAATCCAATTCCAGGATCTAAAATTATATTATTGTGTTTAATACCTTTAGACCTTATTAACTTAATCTTATCTTCAAAATAATCGTATATATCTAATAATTCATTTTTATATATTGGATTCTTTTGCATATTTTCTGGTGTCCCAACTGAATGCTGTATTACAAATGGAATTTTATACTTTTTTAAAACATTTATTGTTTTAGGATCATGGCTTAATCCCGAAACATCATTAATAAGTTTAACCCCCATTCTAATACCATTTTCCATAATTGCAGATTTTCTTGTGTCTAAAGATATTGGTATTTTTTTTACAATTAATTTTAATGTCTTATTAATTCTATACCATTCTCGATTTTTATTTACTTCCTTTGATCCTGGTCTTGTAGACTCACCACCAACATCTACTAACGAAGCACCAGAATTATATAAATTGATAGCATGACTGACGCCTTTATTTTTTTTGTTAAATTTTCCTCCATCAGAAAAACTATCTGGAGTTAGATTTAAAACACCCAATATATTTGGAATTTTTTTAAAATTTAAATTTGAAAAATTTGATTTTTTTGACCTAATTTTTTTTAAATCTGAATTTATTTTTGTTTTCAGTTTTTTTGGTAAATTTCTAATTTTATTTATTGAAATTTTTCTAATTTTTTTTCTTGTAATTATCTCAACATGGTCAAAAGATATTTCTTTAATCTGGTGTAAAGAGATAGATTGTTTTTTCTTTACTAAAATTTTTGATTGTTTGCCGAAGTAGAAATTACACGCTCTTGTGTAATATCTTGGCATTATTAATTAATGAACAATTTTTGGTTTCAAACCCATCGCGCCCAAAGCTGAATCTTGATCATCTTTTGATTCTGGATTATCTAAAATTTTATCTTTAGGATATAAATTTTTATTAATTATATTCTCTATTTCTTCACCAGTTAAAGTCTCATAAGTTATTAAAGCTTTTGCAATTTTATGTAGATCATCTATTTTTTCTGTTAAAATTTCCTTAGCCTTATTATATCCTTCGTCTACAAGCTTTCTTATTTCTTTATCAATTTTCTGAGCAACTTCCTCTGATACCGATTGAGTTTGAGTAACTGATCTTCCTAAAAACACTTCTTCTTGGTTTTCCCCATATTCAACTGGACCCATTTCTTCACTCATTCCATATTTTGTTACCATTGCTCTTGCTAACTGTGTAGCCTGATTAATATCAGAACCATTTCCTCCACCTGCTCCTGTAGATATATTATCTTTCCCAAAAATTAATTCTTCAGCCACTCTTCCTCCAAAACAAACAGCTAGTCTCGCTTTAAGATATTTTATTGAGTAACCGTGTTTGTCTCTTTCAGGTAAGTTCATTACCATTCCAAGAGCTCTGCCTCTTGGTATAATAGTAGCTTTATGAATAGGATCATAACTTGGCATATTAAACGACACTAGAGCATGTCCACCTTCATGGTATGCAGTTAGTTTTTTCTCATCTTCTGTCATGACCATTGAACGTCTTTCAGCACCCATCATAACTTTATCTTTTGCTTCTTCAAATTCTAGTAATGTGACTATTCTCTTATTTTTTCTCGCTGCTAACAAAGCTGCTTCATTAACTATATTTGCAAGATCAGCTCCTGAAAATCCTGGAGTGCCTCTTGCAATTGTTCTTAAATTAACATCTGGCGCCATTTTTATTTTTTTTACATGAACTTTTAAAATTTTTTCTCTTCCAATAATATCTGGGTTTGAAACCACTACCTGTCTATCAAACCTTCCTGGTCTTAATAAAGCTGGGTCGAGCACATCTGGTCTGTTTGTTGCAGCTATAATTATGACACCTTCATTTGTATCAAAGCCATCCATTTCAACTAATAACTGGTTTAAAGTTTGTTCTCTCTCATCATTTCCACCTCCTAGACCTGCCCCTCTACTTCTTCCAACAGCATCTATCTCATCTATAAAAATAATACATGGAGAATTTTTTTTACCTTGTTCAAACATGTCTCTTACTCTAGATGCTCCTACTCCAACGAACATCTCAACAAAATCAGAACCTGAAATAGTGAAAAACGGGACACCTGCTTCACCTGCAATTGCCCTTGCTAATAAAGTTTTACCAGTTCCTGGAGGACCAACAAGTAAAGCTCCTCTTGGAATTTTACCACCCAACCTACTAAATTTTTTTGGATCTTTTAAGAATTCTACCATTTCTTCTACTTCTTCTTTAGCTTCCTCTACACCAGCAACATCATTAAAAGTAACCTTTCCTTTTAATTCATTCATCATTTTAGCTTTTGATTTTCCAAATCCCATCGCTCCACCTTTACCACCCTGCATTTGTCTCATGAAGAAAATCCATACTGCAATCAGTAATAACATTGGAAACCATGATAAGAGTACACCAAACAATGAAGGCATTTTTTCATCTAAAGGTGCTGCTGAAATACTTACACCTTTCTCTGATAATTTTTCTATAAGATTTGGGTCATTAGGAGCATAAGTTGAAAAAGAATTTCCATTCGAATAAGTACCTTTGATGTTATTTCCCTGAATCTCAACTTTTAGAACTTCACCATCCTCTACTGAATTTAAAAAATCTGAAAATATTATTTGATTTCCACCTCTAACATTAGACTGTGGATTTTTAAACATGTTATAAAGACCTATGGTTAAGAAAACTATTATCCCCCACATTGCAAGATTTTTTAAATTCATAGGTTTAAAATAAGAATTATTATTAAATTAACAAGTGACAAAATATCAGTTATTTCATCAACTTTAACGCTCTTTTGATACTATAACTGAGTTATTTACCTTCTTTATCATACAGTTTCCTAAAGTGGTCTTAAAAGAGGTGTCATTTTTAATTCGATAAATTAAGTTATCAATTTTTTTTCCTCTTACTGGGTAGTATTTTTTACCAACACCTTTTAGCACTTCTGTGAGAGACCTAAAAACCACTTCTTCTGGCTGAAGAAAAAAATTTTTATTCAAAATAATAAAATTATTAATATTTGAAATTGTTGAATTGTCTTTCAAGTTTTTTTCTACAAAGTATTTAATTGAATTATTAGCAAATCTTAAATTTTTTAAAGTTAGATTAAATTTATCATTATCCAGTCCCTCTAATTCTAAATTTTTTATAAAATTTCTAACTTTTACTCTTTTAAATTGATCGTTTTTATTCGAGGGATCTTCAACATAATTATTAAAAACTTTTTTTGTAATATATTCTAAATTTTGTTTAGAAAATTTTAACAAAGGTCTAATCAAATTAATATTTTGTAGATCAGTTTTTTGATCGAATGATACAATACCATTTAAACCGCTGCCTCTCAAAATTCTAATAAAAAAATTCTCTATTAAATCATCCCTTTGATGACCTAATAAAATATTATTTATTTTTAATTTTTTTGCCTTGTTGATCATGAGTGCATATCTTTTATCTCTTGCAATAGATTGAATGTTGCTTTTTGGTTTTTTTCCAATCCAGGTTAAAATTTCAAGATTAGTAGAGAGTATTTTTAGAAGCAATTTTACAAATTTTGCCTCTTTTGTTGAGTTATTTCTAAGTTTATGATCAACATGCAAATATTTTACTTTTAGATGTTTTTTGATCGAATAAATTTTTGATAAAAAACATAAAGCTAAACTGTCTGGCCCACCAGAAACTGCAACTACAAAATCCTCATCTAATTTAAGATTTTTTTCAAATTTTTTATAAATTTTAGAAGTTTGTTTATCTTTTAATTGATTTAATAAAAACTTATGAGTCTTGTTTGATGCATTCAAATTTTTTGGACTCATATTTTGCTTTTTGTATTACAGACTGATTTGCATTAGGATATTGTAATTCTACACCATTTATCATTTTACATCCTTGGTCTTTTTCACCAATTTGAACCATTGATACTCCAAGTTTTAATAGATTAATGGGAGCTTTTTTTCCTTTAGGATATTTTTGGTAACCCTCTAAATAAGCAGAAGCTGCATCAGTATATAATTGTCTAATTCTGAATGTTTCTGCATACCAGTATTGTGCACTACCCGCTAACTCATGATCAGGGTTAGATAGAACAAATTCTCTAAAAGCTCTTTCTGCTGTACTGTAGTCTCCAACTTTTAAAAAACTTGTTGCAAATTCATATTGATCCACTGGATTTAAATCTTGAGGAAGTATTTTTTCTTCAGACTGAAAGGTTTCTGTTACAACTGAAGCTGTAGTATCTACAGATTGAATTTGTTGTGAATTTTCGTTTGTCTCTGTATCTTTATATGAAATTGTTCCTAAATCTTGGGGCTGTGAACTTCCAGGTAAAACTTTTTGTTCATCGATCTTTGGTTTTGAAGTTAATTGATTTTCTGCGCTATTTATATTTCCAGAGCTAATGTTTGTCTCTATATCTTGAAATCTTATTTGGTTATCTGCTTGAATTTTTGAAACACGAGTAGATAATTTATCCAACTTAAAATTTATTTCTTCAAATTTATTAGTGAGTTCTCTAAACTGATCCTCAACTTCTGACAATTTTAATAAATGTCTAGTTAAAACATCTTCTGAGTTTTGGTCCAAGTTTGAAACCGAACTATCATTAGTACTTGCTTTCACTTCTATAGATCCAGAATAAACTGCTCTTTCAAGTGTTTTAAGATCATTTTTTATTATTTCTAATGTTTCATAGATATTATGATTATCTGCAAAAGAAATATTAATAAAAAACAAATTTAAGATTAAAATTAATTTTAAAATTACTAATTTAAATACAAGCATCATTTAAATTAGATTTATGATTATAAAAATGGCAAAAAAAAGACCCTAAATCCAATAAAGGTTTTAGGGTCTTAAATTTTAAATAATTAATTTGCTTTAACAGTTACTGATCTTCTGTTTTTTGACCAAGCTAATGGGTTTGAACCAGAGTCAACTGGTCTCTCCTTACCATAACTTAATACTGTAATTCTGTCAGAAGATATTCCGTAAGTCATTAAATAGTCTTTAGCTGCATTTGCTCTTCTTTCACCAAGAGCCAAGTTATATTCTCTTGTTCCTCTTTCGTCAGCGTGTCCTTCAAGCACTACATTAATGCTTGGGTTTTTTCTTAACCAAGCTGCTTGCGCTCTTAAAGTTTCTCTTGATGCAGTTGTTAATATCGACTCATTTGTTGCAAAGAAAACTCTGTCTGGAACACCATCAGCTAAATATTCAACTGTGTCTGTTCCTGTGTAAACATCACCTTGCATTTGACCTTGAATGTCTGTTGCCACTTCTTTTTTAGTTGCACATGCAGATAGCACTAGGCAAGCTGTTAATACTAAAAGTGTGTTTTTTAAAATTTTGTTTAATCTCATTAAATTGCTCCTTGCTGCTAATTTCAATTTCTTAACTTTTTCACAACTAAATAGAGGTTTCAAGTCTAAAAATCAAGAAATTTACAAAAATTAATCTTTAATTACTTAATAAAGATGACCATGATGGGTCTGAAGCATCTGTTGGTGTCTTTATTTGCCGTTCATTATAACCCGTTAAATCTATAGACCACAATTTTGCAGAAAAACCTTCTCCTTTGGAGTTAGTTTTTGTCTCTCTATAAAATATTAATACCCTTCCATTTGGAGACCAAGAAGGTGCTTCTTGATAATAATTTTCAGTTAACAACCTTTCACCACTACCATCAGTTCTCATTACGCCTATATAAAATTTACCTTTATGTAATTTTGTAAATGCAATTAAATCTCCTCTTGGAGACCACACAGGTGTTCCATATAAACCGTTGCCAAAAGAAATTCTTTTTACATCACTTCCATCATTCTTCATTACATAAATTTGCTGATAACCGCTTCTATCAGAATTAAATGTAATATATTTCCCATTAGGAGAATAAGATGGAGAAGTGTCAATTGATGGATGATTAGTAATTTTTTCAACAATTCTATTTTCTAAATCCATAGTGTAAATATCTGACTTTCCATCTTTAGCAAAACTCATAATTATTTTTTTACCGTCAGGTGAAAAACGTGGTGCAAATGTCATTCCAGGAAAATCTCCAACTACCTCCTGTGTCCCCGTTTCTATATCTAACAAATAAACTCTTGGCATATTTTTAAAGTAAGACAAATAGGTTACCATTTGACTTGCCGGATTAAATCGTGGAGTTAAAACTAACTCATTCCCTAATGTCAAAAATTTATTATTAGCTCCGTCTTGATCCATGATTGCTAATTTTTTTATTCTTTGTGTTTTTGGTCCTTCTTCTGAGACATAAATTATTCTTGTATCAAAATAACCTTTTTCTCCAGTCAGCCTTTCATAAACCTTATCAGAAATAATATGCCCTACTCTTCTCCAATTGTTAGGAACTGTGGTAAAAGCTAAAGCCATCATTTCTTTAGCAGCTAAAACGTCCCATAATCGAAACTCAACCCTTAATTTATCGTCAACATAATTTACTTTACCAGTAATAAGTGCTTGAGCTTTAATTAAATTCCAATCTTCAAATCTTGGTTTTAAATTTGCAATATCAGGAGCTTGTAAAAAAGCTTTTTTGTCTAGAGGATTAAATAATCCCGATGTTCTCAAATTATTCTCAACGATATTTGATATCTCGGAGCCAATATTTTCTTTTTTAAGTATTTTTTCAAAACCTTTTCTAGACTCTTCATCAATTGATAGGGGAGAAACTGCTAATGGAAGTGGATTTAAATTTCCCCTAGTTATATCAACTTCAATTAAAGCATTTGCTTTGATAGGTATTAATATAAATAATAATATTAAAATTTTTTTTGTCATTTAAATATACTACCCTTCTAACATCTCTCTTGCATCAAAATTTAATTGTAATTCTTTCCATCTTTCATATCCGGTTGTTGGAACTCTTAATGGTTGGCATAACTTGACAGCTCTCAAAGCACTTTCTGCTAAAACCTTGTAAAATCCTTGGCCTGGTTTATTCATCCTTGCATGGTCCAAAATTTCTGTTTTTGATACCGTTCCGTCAGGTTTTAATTTTAACTTTATTCTTACCAATAAATTTTCATTGTATGGTAATCCTAATGGAATACTCCAGCACCCAAATATTTGTGCCTTAAGAGCATCCTCTTCGCTTAGAGTAAGACCTGTGTTTTCTACATTTCTCTCTTGATCTTGAGTAATATCATCATTTGTTTTTAAAACTTCTGCACTCTCTTCTTTTGATTTATCAATTAAAGCAGCAATATTATTTGGATCAAACAAATCTTTTTTTTCAAATTCTGATACTTGTTTAACTTCCTCATCTACTTTTTCAGGATTTTGTTTTTTTTCCTCTTTTGTTTCTACCTTTTTTAAAGTTTTATCTGGAAGTGGAATTGCCTCAGGTGTTTCATTCTCTATTTTTTTATTATTTTGATCAGGAGCCAGAACGGTTTTTGTTTTCGTTTTTTCTACTTTTTTTGGTGGAGCTTGTTCTGAAACAAGTTTTTTTTCTTTCTCTTTTACTTTCTCAATTATTTTTTTAGCCTTAGGTGCAAATGGAATATTGGTTTTTTCTGCTATTTGAATTAACTCAACCGATACGATTGGCGGAATATCTAGTGGTTTCTTTGCCAAAAAAGGTAAACTCATAGCTGTAATGAAAATTAACATAGCATGTAAAACAGAAGAAATAATCAAACTTCTATTCACTTTAATTACCTTTGTTTATACGGTTCTGAAATCAATGCTACTTTGGTA
The DNA here is from genome assembly GCA_902591695.1 of uncultured Pelagibacteraceae bacterium. GTDB lineage: Bacteria > Pseudomonadota > Alphaproteobacteria > Pelagibacterales > Pelagibacteraceae > Pelagibacter. The sequence continues at coordinate 31,120 of CACJBQ010000002.1, forward strand.
AAACCAGATCCTGATAGTAATCCCATTATTTCTAGAACTCTTCCGTAATTTATAGTTTTATCACCTCTTACATAAATTCTGGTATCAGTTCTATTTTTTGAAACAGCTAAAACCTTTGCAATAATATTATCATATTCAACTTTTGCTTCTTGAATAAAAATTTCACCTTTTGCATTGATTGAAAGTGTTAGAGGTTCTGTCTCTTCTGGCAAAGAGTCTGCTGAACTTTCTGGTAAATCAACTTGAACACCTACCGTTAACAATGGTGCTGTTACCATAAATATAATTAATAACACCAACATAACATCAACGAATGGAGTAACATTTATTTCACTCATTGGTTCTTTAGAAGAACGATTTAATTTAAATGCCATTTAAATAATTGTTAAAAATCTTTTCGAAAAATTTTCTAATTTTTCTGAGTATTTTTTGGCATCATTATTAAATTTATTGTATGCTACTACCGCTGGTATTGCGGCCAATAAACCAAGTGCAGTTGCAAATAAAGCTTCTGCTATTCCTGGCGCAACTATCGCAAGACTTGTGTTTCTTGAAATAGCTATAGATTGAAAAGAATTCATAATTCCCCAAACAGTTCCAAACAATCCAATAAATGGTGCGGTTGAGCCTACCGTTGCCAAAAAAGTAAAACCTTTCTCTATTTTTGTCATTTGTTTTTCAATTCCAGCTTCTAAAGATGCACTCATTCTCTCACTAATATTGGTTCTTGATTTTTTTTTAAGTAATCCTTCCATTGCATCTTGAAACACAAGTGACATTGGATCCTCAAGTTTACTAGGTAAACTATTGTAAAAAGTTTCAGCGGATTTAGAATTCCAGAATTTTTCTTCAAATTCCTCTGAAGATTTAGTTATTTTTTTAAATAAACGAAACTTTTCAATAATTACAGCCCAAGAATATATTGAGCACAATATTAATATAATCATTACAGACTTAACAATTATGTCTGCTCTAAAAAATAAACTGAATAATGAAAAATCAGTATTTGTTCCTAATTCAACTGCTTTTGCTGCGATATCTGCTTCCATACTTACTCATCACACGTAAATGTGTCATGATTTTGTCTTTTAATTTAAATTGATTATTCTTCTTTTTGATATGTTTCGTAGAAAAAACTAGCTATTAGAATAGCATCTGCCTTGTTGTTATCTTTTTTTTTTGACAATTGTGATGAAAAATATGGAAAAATTTCAATAGCTCTTGTTCTACTCGCATCTTTTTCTGAATTAATAAGATTAAAATATTTTTTCCACTTAGCAGGCCTAACATAATAAACAGGTAAATGCATTGCGCTGCATATTCCTTTTAAAATACCAAAAGATTGGCCAAAATTAAACATACTGGTAACGCCTTGTCCAGGCATTGCGGAAACTTGTTCAATTACAACTTTTATGTTTTTTTTATCAAATTTGTTTATCCTTTCACTAATTTCATTAAATATTTGAGCACCATTTACTTGTCTTTTATTCTTCTTACCATCTGTCATGGTTGGCATTTCAATTACGTCTTTTATAATACCGTCTTGAAAAAAACAGATTGAACCTGAGATGCCTGGATCAATTCCAATAATCATCATTAAATACTACCTAAATTAACGTTTGAATAGACGTTCTGAACATCGTCATCTTCCTCGAGAGTTTCTAAAAAATCTACAACATTGTCTTTATTTTCATTATTTACCTCAACACTATTTAATGGGACCCATTCAATTTCTGTAGAAATAAAATTGACAATAATTTTCTCAAGATTTTTTTTTACATTATATATTTCACTAATTTGACACTGGATTTCATGATGATCCTCATAAGAAAAACATTCATCAGCTCCTGACTCAATCGCTAAATCTAAAATTTTTTCGTCAGATATCTCTTTTTTATCAATTTTGATTATACCCAATTGTTGAAAATTGTGAGATGCTGAACCTTGGGTTCCTAAGCTCCCACCACTTTTTTGAAAAATAGTTCTTATATTTGATGCGGTCCTATTTTTGTTGTCTGTTAAAGTTTCAACTATAACAGCAATCTTTTCTGGTCCAAACCCCTCGTATCTTAAATTTTCAAAATTTGCTCCTGTAGCTGCAGAAGATTTATCTATTGCTCTTTCAATATTATCTTTGGGCATATTTGCAGATCTAGCAGCCTGTACTGCAGATCTTAGTCTAGGGTTCATTGCTGGATCTTTGTCACCAAGTTTTGCCGCAACAGTAATCTCTTTAGATAATTTTGAAAATATTTTTGATCTTTGCTTATCAGCCTTACCTTTTTTATGTTTTATTCCTGCCCAATGCGAATGTCCTGCCATGATTTTTAAATATTTTTTAGTTGATCTCCGTATACATAGCTTTTGATGTCTATTGCTAAACCTGTTTTTATATCACAATCTACTATAACACCACACAAAGTAGCATCTCCATTAGCGGGAAAGTGTTTCACTGAATTCTTTTTTAAAAATCTATTCAAGGAATTTTCTTTATTCATTCCAATCACTGAATCATAATCCCCACACATACCTGCATCGGTTTGATATCCAGTGCCATTATTAAGTATTCTGGCATCATTTGTTGGGATATGAGTATGTGTTCCAACCACGAGAGTTGCCTTTCCATCAAATAGATGTCCTATAGCATTTTTTTCGCTAGTAATTTCACCATGGAAATCAACTACAAGTAAATCAAAATCCTTTTTCATTTCATTTTCTTTTAAAAATTTTTGAGAAGCTTCAAAAACATCTTCACACTTTTTCATAAAAACATTGCCCATCAAATTAAGAACTCCAATTTTTATATCATTCTTTGTTTTGTAAATTTGAAATCCTTTTCCTGGTGCAGGTTCAAATAAATTTTTAGGTCTTAATAATCTTTCCTCTTTATCAATAAATTCCATAATTTCTTTTTGATCCCAAACATGATTGCCAGTTGTGATAACATCAACTCCACAATTAAAAAAATCCTTACATATTTCTTTAGTTAGCCCCACACCTTGAACTGCTGCATTTTCACCATTTACTATTACAAAATCGATTTTGTTTTTATCAATTTCATTTAATAAATTACTTGTTAATTTAGAACATCCTGAAATTCCAACAACATCTCCTAAAAATAAAATTCTCATTGTATAATTTTTTTCTCGGTTATTATTAAATCAAGTTTCTTATCATGCTTGTTGATAGGTATTTTTTTTATCTCCTGGTATGTAAATCCTAATCCAATTTTAAATATTTTTTTAATTTTAGATACTTTTTCTAAATAACGATCATAAAATCCTCCACCATACCCTAATCTATTTAAATCATCATCATAAGCTACTAAAGGAACAAATATTATATCTGGGTAAATTTTCTTTCCTAAAGTTGGCTCAGCAATTCCATACTTATTAATTCTTAAAGGATCTTTATTTGTCCATTCAAAAAAATCCATTTGGTTATTTTCTCTAATTATTGGTAGGGAAATATTTGCCTTTTTGTTTCTTAAAAAATAAAGCATATCCAAATCATCAATCTCATGATTACAAGGGTAATACCCTCCTACATTTTTGAAATTAATTTTATTTTTTTTTAAAAATCGATAAATTCTATCAGGATTGAGGCTAAGTTTTTTATTCGAATTTTTTTTTCTAAGATTTAAAATTTTACTTCTTAGCTTAGATTTACTCACAGACCTACTTTGAAATGTTTTCTAATTTTGCTTTTTTTACAAAATTTGATATTTGATCAGCAGCTTCATCAATTAAATTTTCGTATTTTTTTTGATTATCGTCAATTTCTTGTTTTAAATTTTCATGATCAAGATTTAGTTTTTCAATTTCAGATTCTTTTGTGTCCCTATAATCGTAAATTAGAGATTTTAGTTCTTTAAATTTTTTTGATAGATCATTTAATTCTTCTTTTTTTTGATCTACTTTTTTCTTGGTTTCGTAATATTCATCCATTATTTTTACAGCTGTAATTAATAATAATTTATTTTCACCTAGATTTCCCAAATCATTTTTTAAATTATTAAACTTTTTGTTAATCTGAATTAACAATTCTTCTAAGTGCTCCTCTTGTCCATCTTCGCAAGCAAGCAAAAACTCTTTATTGTTAAATTTTATACTTACATTTGCCATTTATCTATTTCATCCAATAGTGTGTCAGTTTCTTGATTGAGTTCGTCAATTTTTTCAGAAAATTCAATTTGTTTTCTTTCTTCCAACTTTTCTTTATTTTTTAAATCCTCAAGTTTTTTTGATAAATTTTCATGTTCCTCGAGTAACGTTTTATATTTTTCCTCAATCTGTGTTTTTTCAATTTCTAATTGATTTTGTTTTGTGCTTAAATTTTCGATATTTTTTTGTAATTCAGGATTTGTTAGATCTAATTTTTTTAATTCCTCTAATGCAATATTTAATTTTTTTTCTTTTTCGTTTATAGAATTCATATATATATGTTTATATTATTAAATAGATTCTTCTTAGTCTAGTCAGGATAATTTTGAGCAAACTACACAATGATTTAGCTAATTGCATCAGATTTTTATCAATTGATGCCGTTCAAAAAGCAAATTCAGGTCACCCAGGAATGCCAATGGGTATGGCAGATGTTGCAACAGTGTTGTTCAAAAATTTTTTAAGATTTAATCCAAAGAATCCAGATTGGTTAAATAGAGATAGATTTGTTTTGTCTGCTGGTCATGGTTCTATGCTTTTATATTCTTTGCTTTATCTAACGGGATATAAGAGTATATCAATAAATAAAATCAAAAAATTTAGGCAGCTTAATTCTATTTGTGCTGGACATCCTGAGTATCATCCAAAAACAGGCATTGAAACTACAACGGGTCCTCTTGGACAAGGTATATCTAATGCAGTTGGTTTTGCAATAGCTGAAGAAATTTTAAAAAATAAATTAGGTAAAGATTTAATTAATCACAAAACTTATGTTTTAGCAGGAGATGGATGCTTAATGGAAGGAATAAGTCATGAAGCGATGAGTTTAGCGGGACATTTAAAACTTAAAAATTTAGTTATGCTATTTGATAACAATTCAATTTCAATTGATGGTCCAACAAATCTCGCGGTTTCTGATAATTTTAAAAAAAGATTTGAAGGATATGGTTGGGATTATATTTCTATCAACGGTCATAATGAAAAAGAAATTTTTAAAGCACTAAAAAAAGTTCAAAAAGCTAAAAAACCTACTGTGATTTCCTGTAAAACTAAGATTGGATATGGTTCACCGAATAAATCAGGAAAAGCATCGTCCCATGGAAGTCCATTGGGAATAGATGAAATCAAGCTTGTAAGAAAAGCCTTAAATTGGAAAACCAAACCTTTTGATATCCCAAATAAAATTTTAAATGAATGGAGAAAAATTGGCCAAAGAGGTGAAATTTTAGAAAAAAAATGGAACAAAGTATTAAAAAGAAAAAAAATAAAATTTAATCAAACTTTAAAAAATAACTTTACTACAGTGCTTAAGAAAGAAAAAGAGAATGCAATAAAGGAGCCAAAAAGTTTAGCTACTAGAAAATGTTCAGAAATGACATTGAACGCACTAACAAAACAAAAAAATAATTTGATTGGTGGCTCTGCAGATTTAGCAGGATCAAATAATACAAAAACTAAAAACCATAAAATAATAAAACCTGGAGATTATGCTGGTGACTACATTCACTACGGAGTGAGAGAACACGCAATGAGTGGGGTTATGAATGGTATCGCACTTCACAGTAATCTAATTCCCTATGGAGGTACTTTTTTAATATTTTCTGATTATTGCAAACCTTCGATCAGATTGTCTGCTTTAATGAAAATAAGAGTCATTTATGTAATGACTCATGACTCTATTGGGCTTGGAGAAGATGGCCCTACCCATCAACCTATAGAACAGCTTTCGGGATTACGTGCTATACCTAACCTAAATGTATTCAGACCTGCAGACAGAATTGAAACTATCGAGTGTTGGGAACATGCATTAAAAAGCTCAAAAACACCCAGCGTGCTATCTTTAACAAGACAAAACTTAAATCCAGTAAGAAAAACATACCCAAATAAAAACTTATGCTCATTAGGTGCTTATGAAGTATTAAGAACAAATAAAAAAATTAATCTAACAATATTAGCTAGTGGATCTGAAGTTAATCTAGCGTTGGAGGTTAGCCATAAATTAGCCAAAGATAAAATATATTCCAAAGTGATATCAATGCCTTGCATGGAACTTTTTGAATTACAATCAAAATCTTATAAAAATAAAATTTTAGAGGAAACAAAATTTAAAATATCCATTGAAGCTGGATCAAGCGATTGTTGGAAAAAATATGTAGGTGATAACGGTATTGCTTTTGGAATTGATGAATTTGGAAAAAGTGCACCCTATAAAGATATTTATAAATATTTTGGACTAGAGAGTACAAACGTTAAAAGTATCACTAAAAAATTATTAAATAAACAAAATGACAATTAAAATTGGAATTAATGGAATGGGACGGATTGGTCGTATGGTTGTTAGATCGATTGTCGAAAGTAAAAATAAAAATTTAAAAATTAATCATATAAACAACAGGTCAAATTCAGAAACTACATCTAAATTAATCAAATATGATTCTATACATGGAAAATTAAATGCTGATTTAGAATATGATCCAAATCATTTAATAATTAATAAAAATAAAATTACATTTTCTCAAGAAACAAAAATTGAAGACATAAATTGGAAAAAACATGATGTTGATTATGTTTTCGAATGCACTGGAAAATTTAATTCGAAAGAAAAACTTCTTGCTCATATAAAAAATGGTGCAAAAAAGGTGATCGTTTCTGCTCCATGTAAAAATGCTGATAAAACAATAGTGTTTGGTGTTAATGAAAATATAATTACTAAACATGATAAAATAATATCTGCAGCTTCATGCACAACCAATTGTCTAGCACCAGTAATCGGTGTTCTTGATCAAAATTTTGAAATTGAAAAAGGTTTTATGACTACAATTCATGCATTTACTAGCGATCAGAGAATTTTAGATAACTCTCACAAAGATCCAAGAAGAGCGAGATCTGCAAGTCAATCAATCGTTCCTACCTCAACAGGAGCTTCGAAAGCAATAGGAGAAATAATACCAAACCTAAAAGGGAAACTAGAAGGTGTTGCGATGAGGGTGCCCACTCCTAATGTTTCTCTTGTTGAATTAGTTTTTTGTACAAAAAAAGATATTAACATAAAAAAAATTAATGATGCCTTTGAACAATCATCAAAAAATAAATTAAAAAACATCTTAGAAGTTACTCATGAAAAATTAGTATCTATAGATTTTAATCATCATCCTGCTTCTGCAATAGTAGATGCTTCTTTAACAAATGTAGTTGGAAGTAATATGGGTAAAATATCAGCCTGGTATGATAATGAGTGGGGCTTTTCTAATAGAATGTGTGATATCGCTAAAACTTTGCATAAAATCTCTTAATGAGAAGCATTATAAACGAAAAAAATCTAAACAATAAAAAAATATTATTAAGACTAGATTTGAATGTCCCTTTGGAAAGAAACAAGATAACAGACACAACAAGAATCGATAAAATTCTTCCTACATTAAATTTTTTGATTAAAGAAAAAGCTAAAATTATAATTTTATCTCATGTTGGAAGACCAAAAGGAAACGTTGTTAAAGAGCTCTCCCTAAAACCAATTTGTGAAGAATTGCAAAATAAATTGGGAAAAAAAATAAGACTTATTGATGAAAATATTAAAGAAATAAAAAATAAAAATTTTTTCAATAACTACAATGAAGATATTTTTATTTTAGAAAATATTAGATTTTATTCAGAAGAAGAACAAAATGACAATAAGTTTGGTGAACTCCTTTCAAATCTTGGAGATATGTATGTCAATGATGCTTTTTCTTGCTCACATAGGGCGCATACTTCTATTTGTGAGATTCCTAAATTCTTACCTTCGTTTTCTGGATTACAGCTAGAATTAGAAGTAAATGCACTCAATAAAATAACTTCCGAAATTTCCAGACCAATTACTTGTATTATTGGGGGTTCTAAAATTTCTACTAAGATTAATGTTATTAAAAATTTAATTCTTAAATTTGATAATATTATAATTGTTGGGGGTATGGCTAATAATTTTATAGAATATTTCGGAAATAGTGTTGGAAAATCTATTAAAGAAAAAAATTGTCTTAAAATAGTCGAAGAAATTATCTCTCTTTCAAAAAAAGAAAAATGTAAAATAATTTACCCAGAAGATGTGATTGTATCTAATGATTTAAATGGATCTCCTCAAAAGAAAGAATTGAACGAAATATTATTTGATGAAATGATATTAGATATTGGTCCAAAAACTATAGATAAGATAACAAAAATTATTGATAACAGTAAAACTATACTTTGGAATGGACCCGCAGGATATTTTGAAAATTCAAATTTTGCTAATGGAAGTATTCAAATAGCAAAAAAAATAATTGAAAATAATAAAGCAAACAAAATTTTTTCAGTTGCTGGTGGTGGCGATACAGTTTCTTTATTAAATAATTTAAAGGCAGTTAATGAATTTAATTTTGTTTCAACTGCAGGTGGAGCTTTTTTAGAATATCTTGAAGGTAAAAACCTTCCTGGTATAACCGCATTAAATTAAAATGTCTGAATTAAATAAAATTGCACTTAAAATAATTTCCAATGGCAAAGGCATTCTTGCAGCTGACGAAAGCAATGGAACTATGACAAAAAGACTTGAAGCAGTAAATGTCAAATCAACACCAGAAAATAGACTTGCCTTCAGAGAAATTCTTTTTTCATCAGATGGAATGAAAGATTGTATTGGTGGTGTTATTCTTTACGATGAAACCATAAATCAAATTTCAAGCAAAGGAAAATCAATAACAGATTTAATATCTAGTTTTGGTGCAGTTCCTGGAATTAAGGTTGATACTGGTGCGAAAGATTTAGCAAATTCCTCTAAAGAAAAAATTACAGAGGGATTAGATGGGCTTAGAGATCGATTAAAAAAATATTATGATATTGGAGCAAGATTTACAAAATGGAGAGGCGTCTATTCTATTGGTGAAAAATATCCAAGCAAACTTGCAATCAGTAGTAATGCTCATGCACTTGCTAGGTACTCTGCACTAGTTCAAGAAAGTGGAATGGTTCCAATAGTAGAACCTGAGGTATTGATGGATGGAAACCACTCTGCAGAAATTTGTTTAAACAAAACATCAGAAGTAATTAAAAAGTGTTTTGAGGAACTAATTTTACACAAAGTTGATCTCTCAGGAATAATATTAAAACCAAATATGATTTTGCCTGGCAACCTATCAGAAAATAAAATTTCTAATGAAGAAGTTTCTATCAAAACATTGGAATGTCTTAAAGATTCTGTACCCAATGAAGTTCCAGGGATAGCTTTTTTATCTGGAGGGCAATCTGAAATTGAAGCTACAGAAAATTTAAATTTAATAAATAAAAACAACAATACCAATTTTATAATGACCTATTCATATGGAAGAGCTCTTCAACAAAGTGCTTTAAAAGTTTGGTCTAATGATATTAAAAATGTAGAGGCAGCTCAAACTACTTTTAATCATAGGGCTAAAATGTGTTCTTTAGCTGCTAAAGGAAAATGGTCTCGTGAGCTTGAAAATAAGTAAAAAAAAATTTATTTATCTTATTTCTCCTAACAAAATTCCTAATTCTTTCTATAAAAATCTAAAATTAGTTTTGAAAACTGGAAAGGTAAGTTTTTTTCAACTTAGACTTAAAAATTATTCTCTTAAAAAAAAAATTTTAATTGGAAAAAAAATTAAGAATATTTGTAAAAAAAATAAAGTAAAATTTATTATTAACGATGATCCTTTACTTGCTTTAAAATTAGACGCGGATGGTTGCCATCTAGGTCAAAAAGATATGAATATTAATAAAGCAAAAAAAATACTTGGTAAAAAAATTATAGGAATTACTTGTCATAATTCTATGAATTTGGCAAAAAAAGCAATTAAAGCTAAAGCTGATTACATTGCCTTTGGTGCTTTTAATCAATCTAAAACTAAAAAAACTAAGATTATTGCCTCTGTAAAGATTTTAAATAAAGTTAAAAAATTTACAAAAACTTCAACAGTAGCTATTGGTGGAATTAATGCTGTTAATTATAAAAATCTATTATTGAATAATGCTAATTTTTTAGCTATCTCAGGCTACATTTGGAAAAATAAAAAATATAAACTGTTACAAGCTATAGAAAGATTAAAATGAAAATTAATGCTGGAGAAATTAGAGTTGGAATGCTCTTAGAATATAAAAATGACTTATGGCAAGTATTGAAAACCCAACATGTGAAACCAGGAAAAGGTGGTGCATTTGCTCAAGTTGAAATGAAAAGCTTAAACAAAAATACAAAGTTAAATGAAAGATTTCGATCAAGTGAAACAGTAGAAAAAGCATCATTGGAGGAAACGACTTTCAATTATCTTTATAGTGATGAAACTAATTATTTTTTTATGGATCCAAAAACATTTGAACAAATAGAAATAAAAAAAGAAACTGTAGGTGATAAAGGTAAACTTTTGATTGAAAACCTACAAGTTTCTGTAAGTTTTTATAATGAAAACCCGCTATCAATTGAATTACCTAACCAAGTTCAGTGTAAAATTGAAACTACTGATGCTGCCCTTAAAGGGCAAACTGTGTCATCATCCTACAAACCAGCAACTCTTGATAATGGTTTAAATATTCAAGTTCCTCCGTTTATTGAAGCAGGTGATGAAATCTTAGTTGATACTAGAAATTTAGAATACATTAAAAAAATCTAAAATGATCTCTATATCTTCAAATTTAAATATTATGATCAAAGCAGCTGAAAAAGCCTCAAAGTCTGCGATAAGAGATTTTGGAGAAGTTGAGAAGCTACAGGTATCCAAAAAAGGACCCAGAGATTTTGTTACTAAAACTGATAAACATGTAGAAAAAATTCTAATTGAAGAACTTTCTAAAACAAAAAAAAATTACTCTTTTTTATCAGAAGAGGTTGGTTCAATTCAAAACAAAGATAAAGATAATATCTGGATTATTGATCCAATAGATGGTACAACAAATTTTTTACACGGCATTCCTCATTTTGCAATTTGTGTAGCTCTTGAATCTAAAAAAGAGATAATTAGTGGTTTAATTTATGATCCTATTAAAGATGAAATGTTTTATGCAGAAAAAAACAAAGGAGCGTATCTAAACAATCAAAGATTACGAGTATCAAACAGAAATTTAATTGATGAATGTTTGTTTTCAAGTAACCATGAAGGAGTCAAATTTAGTAATTTAAATATGAGATACAGCGGATGTGCAGCTTTAGACTTGGCTTATGTGGCTTCAGGTAGATTAGATGGTTTTTTTCATAATAAAATTAATCTTTGGGACGTGGCATCAGGAGCCTTGTTAGTAAAGGAGGCGGGTGGAATAGTTAATAATTTAGATAAATTCGATCAAAATAATATAGATATTCGAGCATCAAGTGGAGCAATTAATGATAAAATGCTTGAAAATTTAAAGAACTTTTAATTGTGTTCTAGGTTTCTTTTGCTATAAGTCTCGATATGAAAAAAGACATACATCCTAACTACCACACTATTAAAGTTGAGATGACTGATGGTACTCAATTTGAAACTAAATCGACTTGGGGTGCTGAGGGAGATATATTAAAATTAGAAATAGATCCTAAATCTCACGCAGCCTGGACTGGTGGAAAGCAAAAATTAATGGACAAAGGTAGAATAAGTAAATTTAATAAAAAATTCCAAAATTTTAAATCAGAAAAAAGTAGCTAAATGTCAAATGCACCCTTAATGCCAATGGCAACTGCCGTATGGTTAGTAGAAAATACTACATTAACTTTCAAACAAATCGCAGATTTTTGTAAATTACATGAAGTTGAAATCCAAGGAATTGCAGACGGTGAAGTAGCAAAAGGCATTAAAGCATATAATCCTATTATATCTGGTCAACTTTCAAGAGAGGAAATTGAACAATCATCAAAAGACGAAAACAGACCATTAAATATTAAAAGTAGTGACATTGAAATTTCAAATAATGAGAAAAAAATAAAGAAATATATTCCTCTATCAAAAAGGCAAGATAAACCAGACTCTGCTTTATGGTTAATTAAACAACACAATATATTAAAAGATTCTCAAATAGCTAAGTTGGTTGGTATTACTAAAAACTCTGTAACATCAATTAGAAATAAAAGTTATTGGAACTATAATAGTTTAAATCCAAAAGATCCAGTTGCTCTAAATTTATTCACTCAAAAAGATTTAGTTGAGGCCATTGAAAAAGCTGAAAGAAGAATAAAAAGAGAAAAAAAAGAAAAAGAAAAACAAAATAAATCAACTCAGGCATCTATTTGATGAATAAAATTAATAGACATCAATTTATAAAAGTGCTAATTAAGCGCTTTTCTGGAGGTAGTTATTAAAATAGAAGTCAAAGATAATAATGTTGAACAAGCTCTGAGAGTCTTAAAAAGAAAACTTCAAAGAGATGGTTTCTTTAAGGATATTAAATTAAAGAATACTTATGAAAAACCATCAGAAAAGAAAAAGAGAATTCTTCAAGAAAATATTAAACGAGTTAAGAAGTTAAATAAACTCAAAAATAGAATTTAAAAATACCGCGGGGTGGAGCAGTCTGGTAGCTCGTCAGGCTCATAACCTGAAGGTCGGCGGTTCAAATCCGTCCCCCGCAACCAAATTACTATTTTTTTTTTAATTTTTCATTCCATAAATTGTAAGCACTTACATCTTCAAATGAATAAACTCCATTGATTACAACATTTGAATTCACTATTTCAAAAATGGTATCTGAATAATCTTTAAGTAAGTCATAATTAGGATTGTATCTATTATTTAAAAATAAGTAGATTTTTCCTTGATAATTTTGAAAATCTGAAAAATTATCAAAATAATTTATAAATTTTTTTCTAATATTAGGTTTTAAAATTTTTAAACTTGTTTTAAACATTGAGCCAGAATAGTCATATAAATATATGTTTTCATTGTTTTCAATTTCTATAAATGCCTCTAACAATTGTTTATTTGAAAGACCCCAATAATCTTTTTCAAATTTTTCAAGAGGACTTTTAACAAAAAAGGAATTAAAATAAATATTTTGATGCGGGTGATTTTTTATTAAATTGTTAATGTTGGTAACAATTAGTATTAAAAAAATAAATAAATAAAAAAATCTTTTTTTATATTGGAAATCAAAAATATATTTAAGAGTGAATAAACTCATCACAATTATTATCGTATACATGTAGTATAAATGTCTCCATCCATCATACATGGTAATATTAAATAGATTGAAAAGAGTATACGGAACCAGGATGTAAAAGATAATCGTATTTAAAACATAAATTGTTTTATGATCACTATGGTTGCTGAAACAAAATCTAAAAAATATAAAAATACCACTAAAAAATAAAAAAATAGATAAAAGAGGTGATGTAATTAATATCCAAATACCAATATAGTGCCAAGGTGTTTCTGTAGTTCTAAAATATTTATCATTATATAAAGTATAAATTTCAGGTAGATTGTTAAAATGATTTATTATATGTAAAAAATTATTTAAAGGATCTTCCCATAAAATAGGAGTAAAAATAAAATAAAAAAATAAAATAATTATAGATATTGTTAGGTAATTTATGTCTATAAATTTTTTTTTTTTGAGATTATTTATAAAAAAATTTATGAATATAGTGATAGGCACAATTGCACCAAATAACCTTAAGTTTATTAAACCTGCAGAAAAAAAACAAAATAGTAAAATATTTTTAATTTTTTTTTTGTGAATTAAAGAAAAACCATAATAATTAGCAATAACAAATAATCCCAAAAAAATTATATCTTTGGAATTGTAAAAACTATTAGCAAATATTCTGGGATGTATGATTAATAAAATTACACCAAAAAATGGAATTATCTCATTTTTAAATATTTTTTTTAATAGTAAATAAAAATAAATTAATGAAAACCAAAAAAAAATAAATGTAATTAAATGTCTAAATAAAAATACTTCTCTATCGTCTTTAATATTTAAAATTACTTCTAGCGTAGCTAAAGGAAGTTCAAAAAATGCTCCATAAGCTTTATCAAAAAAATCGTGTAAATTTGTTGGCTCTTTAATTTTAATTTTATCAGGAAATTTACTTTGAGTTACTTCAGAAAATATTTTGTCATAAAAATTTTCATTTAAAAAAGTTTTTAAAATATAATTTCCGTTAATAAGTCCATAAAGCCTGTTAGTTTCTTCATCAAAAGAAATTCCATAATCTTTATGAATATTGAAACCTATGAATAAATAACTTAAAAAAAAAACTATTACTAAGTTTTTGACAGTAAAATATTTTTTTCTAAGGATAGATTTTTTTAACATTTTATTTCAATGAAATATCATATAAATATAAATTAGTAATGATTAAACCGAATTACAGACCAGATATAGATGGTCTAAGAGCTTTAGCTGTTCTATCAGTCGTACTTTATCATGCAAAATTTGAAGCTTTTGGTTCTATTATATTTCAAGGTGGTTATATTGGTGTTGATATTTTTTTTGTCATTTCTGGTTTTTTAATAACTAGACTTATTTTGTTTGAAAAGTTAACTTTAAGAAGATTTTCTTTTATTAATTTTTACGAAAGAAGATTGAGACGACTACTACCTGTATTACTAATTGTAGTTATATCAATTTATCCATTTGTAACTTATTTTTACCTACCAATTGATTTTAATAATTTTGTAAATTCAATAAATTATACATTGATTTTTATATCAAATTTCTTTTTTCACTATTCGGGAATAGAATATGGCGGAACTTCAAGTCTACTAAAGCCTCTTTTGCATACTTGGTCTTTATCTGTTGAGGAACAATTTTATATATTCTTTTCAGTTATTTTTGTAGCTCTTTTAAATTTTAAAAAACAAATTTTGTTTTTTTTTATTTTTATAGGAATTATTTTAAGTTTACTTGCCTCCACTTATTTAGCGAATAATCATCCCTCTTTTAATTTCTATATGATAGTCTCTAGAATTTGGGAGTTATTGGTAGGAACACTAATTGCTTTATATTTTTTTTATTCAAAAAAAAATTTTTTTTCTAATCATAGTAAAAAATTTGGAATATTTGGTTTAGGTTTAATAATATTTTCAATTTTTTTTTTCAACGAAAATACAAAACATCCTTCAATAATTACTTTATTACCAATAATAGGAACTTCACTTGTTATATTATTTTGTGAAAAAGAAAATATTATAACCAAAATTTTATCAAACAAAAATTTAGTTTTTTTAGGTTTGATATCCTACTCTCTATATTTGTGGCACTACCCTATATTTGCAATTGCTAGATATAACGATGTATTTGAAAGCAATTTTATTAAACTTTCATTAATTTTTTTAAGCTTAATTCTGTCAATAATTAGTTTTTATTTTATAGAAAAAAAATTTAGAAATTTGAAACTAATTTCACGGAAAAAATTTTATATATTTCTTGCTCTTATGTTGTTGATAATTTTGGGTGCTTTTAATTATACTTTAAATTATAAAATTAAAAACTTGCCAAAAGATTTAGTCAGTTTTGATTATAGGCCATGGCAAAAGTTAAGAAATGATAATTTAATAATTTGTCATAATAATCAAAATTTTTGCAAATTTATAAAAAAAAAGGAATATCCAAATATTTATATCTTAGGAGATAGCCATGCCTCTGTATTGATGAGTGGGATTAAAAAAGATTTTGTAGATAAGAAAAACTTTAATTTAATTACTACCACCTCAAGCTGTTTTGGTATGCCGAATTTTAATTTTGTTAAAGGTGATCAGATCATTCAGGAGCCTTGTAATAGTCAACATTATGAAAATATTCTGAAAACAATCTCAGCAACAAACAACAATATAATAATAATAAATGCTAGATTTCCATTATACCTATCTAATGGTGAATATTTTGACAATAAGCAAGGAGATATTGAAGCAAATGGAGAAACATTCTATCAATTAAAAAGTATTGATAAAAATATTTCAATTGAACAAGGTTATATAAATTTCTTTAATAAATTGAATAAGATTTCAAAAAAAGTAATAGTTGTTTATCCTGTTCCTGAAGTTGGCTTTAACGTTCCTAGAAGAATTCTGAATTTAATGAAAGAAAAAAAATTAAAAAATTTAAATAATGCTAAAAGTATAAAAAATTTGAGTACAAGCTATGAGGTCTATATAAATCGAACTAAAGATTCTTTTGATTTACTAAATAAATTAAATGATAACATTGGCAAAATTTATCCTCACAAAATTTTTTGTGATAAAAAAAGATGTTTTACAATTTTAAATAATCAAATTCTATATTCAGATAGCAACCACTTATCTTTGTCTGGAAGCAAGTTGATAAATGAAAAAATTATAAATGAAATTAAAAAAAT
Organism: uncultured Pelagibacteraceae bacterium; assembly: GCA_902591695.1. Taxonomy (GTDB): domain Bacteria; phylum Pseudomonadota; class Alphaproteobacteria; order Pelagibacterales; family Pelagibacteraceae; genus Pelagibacter. Next base: position 47,584 of record CACJBQ010000002.1, read on the forward strand.
TAATTTTGAATAAATTTCAAAATCATCAAAAAATATTAATACATTAGAAGTGGATGTGGGAAATCCTGAAAAAGTAACAAGAAAATAAAAAAATTAAATACTAAATTTTGATTTTTTACTATCAACCAAAAAGGCTTTGACTGTTTCGACAGTTAATTGATTAAATGATTTTCCAAATTTCTCTATTTTTTCAATTAGAGATGGGGGTATAGTAATTATATGACAACCTAATTGCTTAGCTTGTAAATAATTGTAAGGCTCTCGAGTACTGGCCCATAAAATTTGTACATTTTTAAATTTCTTAGCTAATTTTATGCTATTAATAAATTCGGGTATTGGATCCTTGCCCGTATCTCCAGCCCTACCTGCAAATATTGATATTATGACTTTTGTGTCTTTATTGATTACTTTAAGTATTTTTTTTGTTTGTTTTGCTGTGTATACAGCAGTTATATTTAATTTAATATTGTTAGAATTTAGTTCTTTGATTACATTCCCTGAAAACTTATTTTTTGAGTTAACCACTGGGACCTTAACGTATACATTTTTTCCCCAAGAATTAATTTTTTTTCCCTGCTCAATCATTAATTTTTGATTATCAGCAAAAACTTCTAAAGAAATAGGTTTATTTTTACAAACTTTAAGTATTTGTTTACAATATGACATGTAATCTTTTGCACCAGCTTTCCTCATTAGGCTAGGATTAGTTGTAAATCCTTTTACAATTGACTTACTATTAAATTTTTTAATTAAAGAAACATCTGCAATATCACAAAAAATTTTTGTATTCATAAGTTCTACAAATTCTTTGTAATATCTTCTGTCATTTTTTTTGCGTCAGCAAACAACATTAGTGTATTTTCTTTGTAGAACAAATCATTATCTATTCCCGCATATCCTGGTGATAAACTTCTTTTTACAAATAATACTGACTTACATTTTTCTACATCTAAAACTGGCATTCCATAAATTGGACTCTGCGGATCTGTTTTTGCAACAGGATTAGTTACATCGTTTGCACCAATAACAAAAGCAACATCTGCATTCGCAAAATCATTATTAATTTCCTCTAATTCAAAAACTTCATCATATGGAACATTAGCCTCTGCTAACAAAACATTCATATGTCCAGGCATTCTTCCTGCTACTGGGTGTATCGCATAAGATACTTTTATATCATTCTTCTTTAATGTATCTACCATTTCTCTCAAAGCGTGTTGTGCTTGTGCTACTGCCATTCCATATCCTGGGACGATTATAACTGAGGAAGCATTTTTCATTAGAAAAGCCGCATCATCTGCATTACCACTTTTTACAGGTCTCTGTTCTTTATTCTGATTACTAGCAGTTTGATCTGTAGCACCAAAACCACCTAATATTACATTAAAGAATGATCTATTCATTCCTTTACACATTATATATGAGAGTATTGCACCAGATGATCCAACTAGTGCTCCTGTAATAATTAAGGCAGTGTTTTCCAAAGTGAACCCAATTCCAGCTGCGGCCCAACCTGAATAAGAGTTCAACATTGATATTACAACTGGCATATCTGCACCACCAATAGGAATAATAATTAAGAATCCAATTAAAAAAGAAATAGCAATTAATATCCAAAACAAATTAGATGATTGTGTTGAACAAAGATAAATTGTTAAAATCACAATCAAAATTAACAACAACGCATTTAATAAATGTTGACCTTTAAAAGTTATTGGTGCACCTGACATTATTCCTTGTAATTTTAAGAATGCTATTACAGATCCAGAAAAAGTTATTGCACCTACTGCTGCTCCAATTGCCATTTCAATTAAACTTGCAAGTTTAATATTTCCAGGTGCTCCAAGATTAAATGCAGATGGATTAATAAATGCAGAGATTGCAACAAATACAGCTGCTAAACCAACTAAACTATGAAAGCCTGCAACTAATTCTGGCATTGCAGTCATTGGGATACGATACGCTATAAATGCTCCAAGACTCCCACCAATAGCTAAAAATATTAAAACATAGATAAATCCAGAACTAAAATTACCAACTGACAGAAATGTAACTGTTACAGCAATAACCATTCCAATTATTCCAAATAAATTTCCTTGTCTTGAAGTTTCAGGAGAAGACAAACCTCGTAAAGCTAAAATAAATAATACTCCAGATACTAAATATAAAATTGCAGATAAATTTGCAGACATTAATTATTTATCCTTTTTCTTTTTTTTATACATTGCTAACATTCTTTGGGTGACTAAAAATCCACCAAAAATATTAACAGCTGCTAAAATAATTGCTAAAAATCCATAAATACTAGATGATGAAAAAACTACTCCATCGCTTCCAGACAAGGCTGCAATTATCGCACCTACGATGATTACTGAAGAAATTGCATTCGTGACTGACATTAACGGAGTATGTAAAGAGGGTGTTACGCTCCACACAACATAGTAACCAACAAATATTGATAATATAAATATACTCAATCTGAATATAAAAGGGTCAATTTCCATAATTCTACTTGATAAGTGTTTTCTCTATTATTTCATCTTCTAAATTAATATTTAATTTCTTATTTTCTTTATCATATAAATTAGAGATAAAATTAAATACATTTTTAGCATATAAATTAGAAGCTGATATAGGTAATTTATTTAATATATTTGCCTCACCTAAAATTTTAACACCATTTTTTTCAACAATTTTATCAACCTCCGTAAATACAGTATTTCCTCCTTGAACTGCTGCTAAGTCATAAATGACTGAACCTGGTTGTAAATTTTTAAACATTTCCTCTTTAATTATCTTTGGGGCTTCTCTACCTGGGATTAAAGCAGTGCATATTATTATATCAATTTTTTTTAATGTTTCTGAAAGTACTTCTTCTTGTTTTTTTTTAAATTCATCTGATGCTTCTTTTGCATAACCACCCTCAGTTTCTAAATTCTCAGATCCTTCAACTGTAAGAAATTTTCCTCCTAAACTCTCAACTTGTTCTTTTGAGGCCATCCTTACATCTGTTGCAAATACTACAGCTCCCATTCTTTTAGCGGTTGCAATAGCTTGTAATCCGGCAACTCCGGCTCCAACTACTAATACTTTTGCTGCAGGTATTGTTCCTGCTGCAGTCATCATCATTGGAATTGCTCTTTCATAAATTTGGAAAGCTTCTACCACCGCCTTGTAACCAGCAAGGTTAGCTTGTGATGATAAAATATCCATTGATTGCGCTCTTGTGATTCTTGGTAACAACTCCAAAGAAAAACAATTTATTTTCTTTGATTTTAAATTCTCTAATTTTTCTTTATTTACAAAAGCGTTTAATGAGCCAATTAAAGTTTGGTTTTCATTAAAAAATGATAACTTTTCCTCAACAGGTAGTCCTAATTGAATAAAAATCTCAGAATTTTTAATTATTTCTTCTTCATTATCTGAAAAACTAACTCCTAAGTTTTTATATTCTTCGTCAGTAAAACCTAAATAATTTCCATAATTATTTGGTAAATTTAAATTAAATCCTAAACTAATATATTTTTTTGCAATTTCTGGGGTAATCGCTATTCGCTTTTCAATATCTCTATTTTCTGAAATTGAAGCTAAATTCATAATAAAAATAAATCAAAATACTATAAAAGAAATATCGCCATTAAAACTAAAACTGAGATTACTGCGACAGTTCCCCACAAAACAAATTTTGTAAAGTTATTCCAAGTATTTTTATGGTTTTCATTATCCATAAAATTACTTTTGCCTTGCTTTAAACTTTGGATTAGTTTTGTTAATTATGTAAACTCTTCCTCTTCTTCTAACTAACTTTGAATTGAGGTCTCTTTTTTTTATTGATTTTAATGAGCTTTTTATTTTCATAATTTTTTAGCCGGCGATGACCTACTCTTCCATGTCTTAAGACAAAGTACCATCGGCGCAGTAAGGCTTGACTTCCGAGTTCGGAATGGGATCGGGTATAACACCTACGCAATAATCACCGGCGAAAGTCTTATATAATAATTTATGTCTTTGTAAAGGATCAATTTACTCTAAAATTCTGAATTTTTAGCTACAAATAATTAGATTTAATTTTTTCTGATAAAATCATTAATGTAATCTTTTATTTTTATCTTTCCATATTTTCTGTGTACTTTATTTGAAAGACTCATTTTTGCTAAAGCTGAAGCGTATCTCTCACCCAGTCTTCTAGGCAAAAATTTAATTTCACATTTAAATAATTTTGCAATTTCAATAATTGAGAATTCTTTATTGCTAGAAATGCTGTAATGTCTATTTTTATTTTGTTTCCAAGCTAAATAACAAATTTCTATTGTGTCTTTTATATGTGTAAATCTTCTTGTTTGTGTTCCTGGTTTAACAACTGGCAAAGGTTTGTTGTCTAAATAAGCTTTTTCAAAAATACCAATAACTGTGGCCATGTCACCAGAGCAAATTTGGTTTTTACCATAGACGTTATAAAAATATACAACTTCATATTTAAAATTATACCATTTTTTTAAATTTTCTAACATTTCTAAATTTTTTGCTTTTGAAAAAGCATATGGTGATAGATTCTTATCATTTCCATTGTTTCCCAAACTTGCAGAAGTTGCTGAATAAATTAATTTTATTTTATTTTTCATGCAAAAACTAAAAACTTCATGAGTACCAATAGTGTTTGAGTCTATACATTCATTCAATTTTAGAAAGCTTTGATAAATTCTAGCAAATTCACCAAAATGAAAAACAGTATTAATTTTTTTTTTATACTTTTTTAATATTTTTGAAATTAATTTTGTATTCCCTTTTATATATTTAACTCTTTTATTTTTTATATGATTTTTTTTTAAACCTGTAGAATAATTATCTAAACTAATAATATTGAATTTAGATCTTAAAAGAATTAATTCGATTAAATTTGAACCAACAAATCCTGCTCCACCAGTAACTAAAACGTAATTTTTCATTTATCTAATTTTGAATTTGTATATAAAAATATAAATTAAATCTATGATAAATATTTTTTTAAGCTCATTTGTTGGATCTATAATTATTATTGGAAATGCTTATGCATTTAATTATTTGATTTTTAAAAAAAAAATTGATGAATTTAACATTACTGATGATACTTTTTTTGGTTTCATTTTAATTGGTTTTACTTCATTATTAATAAATTTTTTCTTTCCTGTTAATAAATCTATTTCATCATTTTTTTTATTTTTTTCTGTTTCAATTTTTATTTATTTTTTTATTAAATATAAAAAAAAAAAAAATCTAATTTGGGCTATTACATATTTAACAATCATAACATTTCTAATTATAACTTTTGCCAATATAAACAGACCTGATGCTGGATTATATCATTTACCTTTTATTAAAATACTTAATGAAAATAAAATAATAATTGGTCTAACAAATTTACACTATAGATTTGGTCATACCTCTATATTTCAATACATATCAGCAATACATGTTAATTTTATTTTTAAAGAAGAATTTTTAAATATACCTTTGGCAATCCTTCCAGGAGTTTATTTTCTTTATCTTTATGGAAACTTCAATTTTGCAATAAAAAAAAATGATAAAAAAAATGTTATCACTTTATTTTTGTTAACAGCTTTTTCTCTTTATTCGTTTAGTAGATTTAGTGGCTTAGGTAACGATGGTCCTGCTAATATATTTTTTTTCATTTTATTAGTTCATTATTTAAAAATAAAAAAAATTGATAGTTTAAGTGAAAGCGAATTTAATAGAATATTAATAATATCGTCATTTCTTTTGATGCTCAAGCCATTTATGGTTGTTACTTTATTAATTCCAATATTTCTTTTTATAATCAGTAAAAATAAAATTATCATAATAAAAGATTTTAAAAAATTTTTTTGCTTGTTTTTTATCTCGCTTTGGTTTTTAAAAAATTTACTTTCAAGTAGCTGTATAATTTTTCCATTAAAGCAAACTTGTTTTAATAACTTAATTTATTCAAATGATAAGGTAATCTTCATAGCCTCTAAAGAGGCTGAAGCTTGGGCAAAAGGTTATCCAGATTCAAAAGTTAAAAATGGATTTGAACAATACAATTCAAATTTTAATTGGTTAGATACATGGACTAATAATCATTTTAAGAAAGTATTAGAGAAAATTTCACCTTTATTTCTTTTAATCATTATCCTGGTATTAATTTCATTAATTAAAAAAAATAAATACAAATCCATTGACTATAGAAAAAGTCTTTATAATAAAAAATTTTTATACTTAATTTATTTTTTAGCCTTTTGCGTAATTCTTTGGTTTCTTAAATTTCCTGTTTACAGATTTGGATTAGCATTTATTTCGTCCTTTATAATTGTAATTTATGTTTATCTTTTTGTAATAGAAAATAAAAAGTTTCATAATCGAAAAGCTCTATCAGCTTTTTTAATATTTGGGTTTCTAATTTTATGTATGAAAAATGCTTCTAGAATAATAAATAAATTCGATCAAAATTATTTTAATGCTCCGTGGCCTGCAATATACTCTTTGAACAACAAAGATAATAATAAGTTTAAAAAGTTTGAACAAGTTTTTGATCAAAAAAATAATTTATTATTTTTTCATAGTAATGGTGTAGAATGTATGTACACAAAATCGCCTTGTTCAAATTACTTAAATAAAAATATAAAAAAAATTACAAAATTTGGATATAAAATCTTTTACTTTTAAAGCCTAATCAAAAAATCTATATTTAAATATACAGTATAAAGCTATAAAGGCATCCTTAAGGGTTATTTTTTTTCCATCCTCATACGATCTTCCTCGATAAGAAATTGGTACCTCATAAAATACATATTTTTTTTTTGCTAATTTAACTGTAATTTCAGGCTCTATACCAAAAGATTTTTCTTTAATATTTATTGATCGAATTACAGACTTTTTAAATAATTTGTATCCAGTTTCCATATCGGACATATTTAGATTTGTAACAATATTGGTAAGTAGTGTGAGAAGTTTATTGGCAACAAAATGCCAAAAAAAATGTAATCTCACATAATCACCCCCCATAAATCTAGATCCATACACCACATCAGCATCAGTGTTTTTAAAAGGTTTAATTAAAGCAGAATAATCTTTAGGGTCATATTCTAAATCAGCATCTTGTATTAGAACTATATCACCACTTACTTCCTCAAAGCCTTTTTTTAAAGCTGAACCTTTACCAAAATTTTTTTCAAGAAAGATACCTCTAATTTCAGGGTATAGATCTGCAAGATCTTTAATTATAAATTTTGAATTGTCTGTAGAACAATCATCTACAATGATAATTTCTTTTTCTAAATCTTTGAATTTTAGAACTCTCTCAATAATTATTTTTAGAGTTTTTTCTTCGTTATAACATGGTATAATTATAGATAATTTCATGTTTTCTTTTTAATTAATCTTAGGTATGTAAACAACATTAAAAATACGATCAACGAAAATCCACCATTGAAATAACCCGCTCCTCTCAAACTTTGAGTAATTATGAATGGTATATAAAAAAACTTCAAATCAATAGGAATTTGTTTATTAATTAAAAACAAAATAATAAAAAAATAAAATAAAATACTAAAAATTCCAAATTCAACTATAATTTTTACAAAGTTATTAGTTCCATCTTTGTTATTATAGCTATTCAATTTCTCAATTTTTGATGGGCTCTTTTCGTTAAAATATCGAAAAGCTACATCATATCTATTTACGCCCCAGCCAAAAGGTTTCTCTATAATTGATTTTTTTGCGATCATGAAAGCATGAAAATGTATTGCGGATGTTATGTTTCCTGCTTTAACTTTCATAAATTGACTAATCCTTAACGCTAAGTTTTTATTTATCTCTCCAGCAACTTCAAACTCTAAATTATTTGTATCCTTTTTGTCATTATCTACCAAACCATAAGTAGGAACAAATCTATTTCTACATTCGTTATCTAAAATTAATATTCCAAAAAACAATACAAAGATTAAAGAAAAGATTTTTAAAGTGTTTACAGGAATTATTTTAAAATTAAAAATAGTAATTATTACTAAGCTTAATGCAGTTCCTAACAATAAAGTTGTAGAACTTTTAATTAAACATAAAAATATAAATATAAAAACTATAAATTTACTTAAAAAAGAAGTTTTTTGCTTTGAATTTACGTATAATAAATAGGTAATAACACCGGGTGCAATCATACCTAGATGTGAATTTTCTTTAAAAATAAATTCATCCAAAGTAAATCTAATTTCTTCAATACGCTCCCCGTTTAAATTAAAATTAATAGCAGAATATTTATCTACGAAACTTAAAATTTTAAAAATTTTTATGCCACCGCAAAAAAGATTTTGACCGGAATCATTATGATGAAAATAACTCATCAAAACTGATAGAAAAAAAATTACCAAAAATAAATTAACTATATTTTTAATATTTTTATTAAACTCATCAAAATAATAAAATGAAATTATAAATATTGCTGTTAAAAATACTATGCCATAAAAATTGTAAAGAGTTAACTTAAAATTTTCGAAATAAATATTAACTAAAGAATGAAATATTAAAAATAAAAAAAAATACAAAAAAATTTTTATATTTGAAAAATTTTTCTCGTATAGAATTTTTACCAAGCATGGTAAAAGTAATATTAATATTAACATTCTTGCTTGAAAATAATCATATTTAATACCTGAGAGAAAAATAAAAGAAACAAAGATAAAATTAAATGCGATCGTTAAAATTAAATTTCGATTATTTAATTTTAAGTCTTTATTCAACATCTTTTCTTCTATTCATGTACAAATAAAAACCTAAAGGATAGAAACTAATCAAGTTAATCCAATTATTAAAAAAGTTTCCATTCGTAGTCAATGGCCATATTGATAAAAATAAACCAATAAGTAAAACTAATTCGCTGTCGGACAGTTTTTTTGAATTTTTATTAATTAGATAAAGAAAATTTTTAATTATTAAATAAGTTAAAAATATAAATAACGAAAAAATAAATAAAAATCCTATAATTCCTGTTTCAGCTAAAAGTTGTATGTAGAAATTATGTGGATGTGTGTTGCATGCATTTCTCTTTAGAAGTTCGTTTGATGGAGAATGTTGAGGATCTAGATGTAAAAAAATGTGATTATGTATAATTATTTTTTCTTTAAATATTTTTTTAATAATCCCTTCCCTATTTGAATAATAAATATTTAATTTATCGTCTCCCACATATTTATAAGAAAAAACTTTATCTCCTTTTTCGATTATTTGTTCAGTTGAAACAAAGACTTTTTCCAATTCCATGGGTCTTTTTTCTTTCCAAGGAATGTCTATTGTCAATATTGTATTATCTACAAATATTTTGTCTGGAAAATAACTTACAAACCTTTTATCATCACAGTGATATCTATAAGTTTTAGGTCCCTTCCCAATTAATTTATTGTCATTAAACATTTTTAATGAAGTTTTAAACATGGGTAAATAGTTTTGTAAAAAACCAATATTTTTTTCTGATTTCCCAAATATATGGCTTTTTAATTGATCTACATATCTATCAAATACATTTTGATTCATTAGCATTATCAATATTATGCTTACGGAAGAAAAAATTATACTAAATACTTTAATTCTCCATTTAATACCAGTTACAAAAAAAATTATTATTAATCCAATTAATGTTTTAAAAAAAGCGGCACGTTCTCCAGATAAAAAAATCATCACTAAGCATAATAAAATAGTAAGAACACTAACTTTATTTAATTTAGAGTTACTTTTAAAATACAAAGCTAGTCCAATTAATACAAAAAGAATTCTTGATAAGTAACTACCAAGAATTAAATCTTCTTTAAAGAAACCAGATATTCTATCTTGTCTATATTTTTCAAATCCAAAAATATTTTTTTCAAAGAAAAATTGGATATATCCATCAATAATTACAATTATGACTGTGGTTAATAAAAAAATATATAATACTTTTAAATTTTCTTTGCTTTTATTAAGTATTTCAAATACCGCAAAAGGAAATAAAAAAAATCTAAAATAAAAAAAAATATTTAGTATTGTTTCTGGTATAAACTCTGAATTTAAAAGACAAAATAATAAAAATATATAAAAAGAAAAAAAAAATATAACTATTTTTTCTTTGAAGAAATCAAATTTTTTTTTTTTTAAAAGATCTGATAAAAATAAAATAATTAATATATTAACAATTAATTCTACTATAAATGGGCCAATTACAAACGCACACGGGAGTAATGATAGAAGTATTAACGAAAAATTTTTTTTTTTTAATATATGAGTAACCATTCTATTTTTTATAAATTATATTTAATAACTATTTAAGAAAAAAAGTATACCCGTATTTCTCTATAATTGGATAATCGTCTTTTGGACTATTAATACATATTTTGTTATAGTCAGCACATTGCCATCCATCAGAAATATAAATTTCGTAACCATTAAAAACACCTAACTTTGAAATATCTGAATAATCAAAATCCTGTTTATAGCTTTTAGTTAAATTATAAAAATTAAGTTTATTAAAATTCTTTCCAACTGAAAAAACTATTAAAATTGATAAAAAAAATAATGAAATATTTCTGGTTAGAAAAACTTTTAAAAATTTTAAGTTGATCAAAACATACCCTAAAATTAAGCATGGGAAAAATAAAATATGACCCCAACCAAATCTGACCTCTGGTGCTTGCATCCAAAAATAATTATTTAAAAAAAATGATATTACAATTATTGCTAGTATATCTTTTTTTAAAATATAATTTTTTAAATAACCGAATAAGTAAAGAAATGACAAAACTAAGGTTGAAATTAAAAGCATTGAATAACTAATCTTAAGTAAAGAGGTATTTAAAAAATAATCATAAAACCAAGGCACAAACCAATCAAAACTGTAAATAGTATGATCAAAATCTAAATATCTCTCTCTTAATCTGGTGTCTCTTGAAAAACCTTTGGTGGCATTAACTAACAAATCGATTTTATCGTTACCAAAAAACCAGTTAGTATTTAAACAACTAATTTTTACAGGATAAATAAAACAAGAAGTTAAAATAAAATTTCTCAGCATCCACAAAGCCAGAAAAAGAGTAGAAAAAAATACTGGAATAAGTGACTTTTTTAATAAATTAATTTTTTTTATTAATGCATATAATGCAAAGATGGATACCCCGATATAAGTAATTTTAGTTACAACACATAATACAGATGAAATTAGTAATAAGTCAAAATAGTGGGTTTCTTCAGTTTCATTAAACTTTAAAAAAAAATAAAAAGATGAGATAAATAATATCATAGCTATAGTATCTACTTCAGGATTGCCTAAATGATTGAAAATGATGCCATTTTGAAATGGATGAATTATTGAGAAAAATATTAGATATACTCCTACTAAGAATAAACAAATTTCACTTAATAAATAATTTTTACTTGCACTTAAGTAAACTTGATAAAACAAAACTGTTAAAGGTAAAAAGTTTAAAAGGTATATTGTATCAAAACCTTTTATTTTAAATTTTAACAAAGATAACAATATGTGCCAGCCAGAATTAAGGCTATATAACCAATCTAAATTTGAAAGACCAAAAACAATTTTTTTATCATAAGCCCATCTAATTGTTTGAGTATGATAAACAGGTGAATCAATATTGTGACCATTTTCATAATTAATAAATATTAAAAAAAATAAAATTATAGAAAAAATGAAAATATTTATGTTTAATTTTTTTTTAAATACTAAATATAAAAAAAATACTAATCCAATTAAAATTATATAAATAAAAAATATTTTTAATGGAAAAAAAAAATTTAGTAAAATTGAAGTAAGTATTAAAAAAAATATTCCATATAAAAAATCAAAATTATTTATCTGAATAAATGTATTTTCTTTTTCAAAAATTTTTTTTAACAAAAAAGAATATCCAAGTATTGAAAAATATATGATCAAATTTAATGTAAAAGATATAATCATAATATTTCTTTACTTTAATGCTTTGCCTTGAATAATTTTGTCTGATCTTTCCTTATGTGTGTCATAAGCCCAACATTTAATCATTTCCCTAGAATTAAGATATTTTTGAATTCCGCCTGGTTCTAAACTAAATTTTATTTTAGCACTTACCGCTTCTTTTGGGGCACAAATATTGTTATTTTTATATTCAATTTGAAGAAAATTGTAATTAGTTATCCATGAAAAAAAATTAAAAAATATTATTAAAAATAAAATTTTTTTATTAAAAAATTTTGTAATAAAAAAATATAAAAATATTATACCTGGTTGCAAATATGATAGCTCAGCTGGTATATATAAAAAAAGTAAAAAATTAAGTAAAATAATAAAAAAAATAACTCTGTATTTATATAAATTAATAATTAGTGTTTTAGATCTCAGAAATGTAAAAAGAATTAATATTATTTGAATTAAACCTAAAGCTAATATTGTTTTGTAAGCAAATCTTGCTAAAATTCCAAAAAAACCTTGGTCTGTTGGTCTTGCTGCTGTTAACCACTCTAGGGAAAATGAATAATCATACCATATTGGAACATAAAAAAGTCCACTAACAAAAAATATTGAGAGAAAAATTATAATTTTTCTATTTAATGAAATTTTGTAATCATAATTATACAAAAATATTATGGGAATTATAAAAATTAAAAAATTGATTCTCGCGCCAATAGAAATCGATAAAAGTAAGATTGCTAATTCTATCTTTTTTTTTGATAATAAATAAAAACCTAGTCCAAAAGGGAATAGCGCCCAAGAGTAATCTATTGGTTCTAAATTATCAAAGTAAAGTACTTGACTAGATAAGCAAAGTAATAAATAGGGATATAAGTCTAAATCATTTTTTTTTGATAGTGCAAGAAAAATAAAAAATATTCCAAATAAAAATAATAAAAACGTTATCAAATTTGTAACAAAACTACCAAAAAAATAAGATAAGAAACCTATGCCCATTTCAGCAACTGGATTGCCTGTAAATCTTGAGGTTACAAAAGTTCCATCTATTAATCTTCTTTCAAAAACATATATCATTGGAAGTGTATCTTCATCTGACCCATAACCTCCAATGAAAGATAAATAAATTGCAAAGATCAGTAATATTGAAATAAGAAATATTATAAAAACGTTAGGCTTTATTTTAGCCATAAAAATTATTTTAATTTTGATTTTAATTTATTCAAATCACTAAAAATCATATCTTTCACAAGCTGAGAAAAAGTTACTTTTGGTTTCCATTTTAGTTTCATTCTTGCTTTATTGGCATCTCCTAATAAAGTATCTACTTCACTTGGTCTAAAATATTTTTTACTACATTCTACAATGCAGTTTCCTGAACTATCAAATCCTTTGGTATTTATTCCGTTGCCTCGCCATGTAATCTTAATTTTTAAATTTTTAGCACATTCATCAATAAAATTTTTAACTGTATAGTTAATTCCGGTCGCGATCACAAAATCTTCAGGTTTTTTTTGTTGCAATATCAACCACTGAGCCTCAACATAATCTTTTGCATGGCCCCAGTCTCTTTTTGCATACAAATTTCCTAGTACAAGTTTTTTTTGCAAACCTAGTTTAATTTTACTTAAACCAATTGTAATTTTTCTAGTTACAAATGTTTCTCCTCTTCTGGGACTTTCATGATTAAATAAAATACCATTGCAAGCAAAAATTTTATAAGATTCTCTGTAATTAATTGTAATCCAATGTGCAAATAACTTTGCTACTCCATATGGGCTCCTTGGATAAAAAGGAGTTTTTTCTGACTGGCGTTTTTCAACAATTTTTCCAAACATCTCTGAAGTGCCTGCTTGATAATATTTTACTTTATTTAATTTTAAAGTTTTTATAGCCTCTAAAATATTCAAACATCCAAGTGCATTAACGTTTGCTGTATAATTTGGAATCTCAAAGGATACGGCTACATGTGACTGGGCAGCTAAATTATATATCTCATCTGGCTTTACAAATTTTATTAGTTTTTGAATTGAGATGGGGTCGGTAATATCACCGTAATATAAAAAAAAAGATTTTTTATTAGTTTCATAAATGTGATCTATTCGTTCAGTGTTTAATGAGGATGATTTTCTTTTAACAGCATGAACAATATAGTTCTTTTTGAGCAAAAACTCAGTTAGATAAGATCCATCTTGACCAGTAACTCCAAAAATTAATGCTTTTTTTTTCATAAAACTAATTCTAAGTGTATTCCTTATTTATATTAAGAAAAGAAAAAATTTAAATCTAATTATTTTTTTTTTTAATTGTATCTGATCAATTAAAAATAACATTATAAGTTTTTATTATTAATATTATTTTAATTTTTTATATCTAAATATCAGCTTTTTACAGATCTTTTTACTGAAACTAATCAAGTTTTTTATACCAAATGGATAATCAACTTGAATAATTCTAAAAATTTTTAAGCTACCAATCTATATTTAATAACTAACCAACATCCATATTATTAATTATTTATTCTAAAATAAATTTTGAATAACTGATTTTGATATTTATTATTATTAAATACTCTTTAGTTCATTAATTTCAACCTAGAATTAACAACTTTTTTTAAACCAGTATTTAGTTTTATTTTTGGTCTCCATTTTAATTTTCTTATTTTTGAACTATCTAAATTTTTTATTAGAGTTCCATCTGGATAATTTTTATCAAATAAAATTTTTCCTTTAAATTTCACAATTTTTTTTATTTTTTTTACTAGTTGCAAAATTGATACATATTCACCAGTTCCCACATTAATTACCGGCAATTTCTTTTGAAAAATTTTAATAATGTTTGACCTAGGTGTTATTAGAGTTTTAAAAATAGCGTTTGCAAGATCATCAACATACATAAATTCTCTAATAGCTTTTCCAGTACCCCAAACTTTAACATTTGTTTTATTTTTTTTTGCATTCAAAAACTTTGTTATTAGTCCAGGTATCACGTGACTAGATTTAATATCAAAGTTATCTTTTATTCCATAAAGGTTAGTTGGCATCAAACAGATAATATCTTGATCTAATTCCTCGTATAAAATTGAGCTAAGCTTAATGCCATATAGTTTTGACATAGCATAAGCTTCATTTGTTTTTTCAAGCTTACCGGTCATTATATAATCTTCTTTTATAGGTATTTTTGAATTTTTTGGATAAATACAAGATGAACCCAAAAAAACAACTCTCTTGACTTTGAATTTTTTTGCTAAAAGTAAAATATTATTTTGTATTTCTGTATTTTCTAATAAGAAATCAAGTTGGTAATTTTTGTTTTCTAAAATACCTCCTACTTTTGCAGCACACATAATCACAAATTCTGGACGTTTTTTTTTAAAAAAATCCGTAACCTTTTTTTTATTTGTTAAATCTAATTTTTTTCTACTTGCAGTAATTATTTTTTTATAATGTTTTTTTTTTAAAAGACGATAAATAGCATTTCCAACTAATCCATTATGCCCAGCGATAAAAATTTTTGAATTTTTCTTAATCATATGTCAGAAGATATTTATAAAATTAAAACAAAAATTACAAATCAATATTCTTATAAAGAAAAAGAAGTATCTGATGTATTAATACTGTTAAAAATATAGTTCCAAAAAACATATATGAATTTAATGGCATATATCCGAAATGTATAAGTCTATATGAAATTTGTTGCATTATAAGAGCACAAAAAATAAAATTAGATGATTGATTAAGTACAATCCTTTCAAAAGATAACATTAATAAAGTTAAAATAAATAAAGATAAAATTAGAAACATTTTAGATCCAGAATAAAATAAAAAAGATACTATTCCAGGTGTTGTAATTCCATAATTCACAGTTAATAAGTCTGCTCCATAATCTCTTTCTTGAATTACTCTCTCATAATATGGTAATTTCGAAACGTCATATTTTTCTTTAAATGAATTTACAAAAGTATCCCAATTTTTATTTTTGTTTGCCGTCACAGAAAGGACAGCATCTATACCAACCCATCTGTTTACAGCTAAATAAAAAAATTCATCAATAGCCTTAGGTAAAGTGTCATATTTTTTTATGTCAGTTTTTTTTTGTTGTGTTTCTTTATCAAAAACATCTATCTTCAGATCCTTAACTTCAGACCCAACCTTAACTTCATTGTAATAGTAATAATTATGGCGTAAATAATTAATAGTTGATACTGAAATAAAAAAAAAAACAAATATTGTTATAAAATATATAATAAAGAATTTAGGTTTAAGTTTTAAACTATAGATCTTATTTGATTTATAAAGACCATAAAAAATCGATAATGAATTAAATATCATTCCTCTACTCAGATAACTTATACTTGATATAAATGTTTCTAATATTCCAATTAGAGATAATTGATACAGCTTTATTTTATTATTAAGATTTATTAGTAAAAAAAAACTAATTATTGATGAAAAACCAAAAAGTAAAACCCATTTTATTGTTCCATTTATTAAAAAATTAAAATTTGATTGTGATTTCATTCCTCTTTGATAAATTAAATTATCAAGATTAAAAAAAGCAGTAAAAAAAATTAAAAAAATAAATATAATTATTAAAATATTTTGTATTCTATAAAATATTTTGTTTTTATTTTTCCCTAAAATTTTAAGGTTTGGTGTAATTTTTTTTTTAAAGAAAATATCTTTAAATATAACGGCCAATAAATAACTCAAAAATGCTAATATTGATACTAATAATGCTTCATCTATTAATATTATTTTTTTATTAAAATTAAAATTTTCAAAAGCTAACCCTGCACCCTCTTTGAATGAATAATTATAATAATTTACAATAAAAATTAGTTTTAACCAAAAACCTAACCACAATAAAATTCCGAAAAAAAATTCAAAAAAATAAGAATTTTTTCTAAAGCCATTAATTAATATTAAATTAATTAATATTCCATATATAAAGATAATAAATTTATTTCCATCATAATTAATTGTTGTTAATAAAATTGGAAAAATAGTTAAAAAGAATAGTGAATAATTTATAATTTTTTTTAAAAATTTATTTTCTTTTAACAAGTAGGACATATTTTATTTTTTATTTAAAATTATAGAATATACTAAATAGGCAGTTATTGAGGCTAAAAAGAAACTTAGTGATGTTCCATACGCATTACCTATAAAAAATAATAATGGACAATATAGACTGATTGATAGTCCGTAAATTATGTCATAAATAAATACACTTGAGCGAGATTCATACGTAAATTGGATTGATCTTTGTCTAACATACATTGCATATGTCATAAAAAAAGAACCTAATAATGAAAACGAAAGTGTATAGAATATAAAGTAAGTATTTGGCAATGGTAAATAATTATTATTTAACAAAAAATATGCACTCAAAAGACTTAAAATAAAAATTAATGAATAAAAAAAGTAAATTACTTTTCTTATATTTCCAGATAGAGAGATATTTTTTTTAATATAAGTTGGTCCTATTGCTAAATTAAATGCAGTGCCAGGGAATGAACCAAGTGAAAAACATGCAAAAATGATTGCGCTTATTGACTTAGGAAATAAATTAAAAATTATTAATCTCCAAACAATACTGCTCACGATTAGTGAGGTAGATGACAAAAATGCAAATGATTTTATATTTGACACGAGGCCTGTCTTAAAAATTTTAATATTAAATTTTAAACCATCATTTTTTATCTGCAAAATTGTGAAGACAAAAATAAAAATTATATAAAATATTAAAATGATATTTAAATTATGATTTGCAAATATTATTACAATAAAAAATAATAATGAAAAAGAGAGATTAATTAAATTATAATATATAAAAACATAATTTTCTTTTTTCAATTCTTTATTACACAATATCATTTCACAGACCCATTGAATTAGAATTAGAAAAACTATTAGGCTAACTGTAAAAAAGTTTTCGTACTGAAAATATGATTGATTAAAATACAATATTGTAAATAAAATTAGTAGAACAAGGCCAAAAATAACCCTAAACCATATGGTAGAGTTTGATAATTTTAGATCATTATTTGCAATTATTTGGGATTTCATATTGCTTGAAAAAATTTGAGTTAATGTAATTAATAAGCTTGAAGTAATTGCTAAATCAGCCGCCAGAGGTTTGCTATAAGCAAAGGTAACTAGCAACATAATTAATGTTGGTATCATAAAATTAAATAAATATGAAATTGATGTATTTAAAAAAACTGAGTCAAAAAATATTTTGAAAATAAAATTAAATAAGTTGTTATTTTTTCTGTTTTTCTGATTATCCTCTAAACTTGAATATATAGGTAAGTATTTTTCTTTTATCTTTTCTATATGAAAATTATCACTAATGAATCTTTTTAATTTTTTTCCTTTTTGTAATCTTATTTCATTTGACCACATGGAAATATATAAAATTTTTTTTGATATTTCATTTATCTCTAAGCTGGTTACTTCTCCTTCATGTTCATCAAACTTATCAATTTGAATATTTTTATTCACCAAACTTGGTAAACCTAAACTTGCAGACTCTAATACGGATAAACTTAATACTTCACTTTTAGATAATAATAAATTTGCCCAAGATGATTGGAGAATTTCTTTTTTTTTCTCACCAAAAACAGGGGATTTGAGACTTATATTTTTTATATCCTTAATTTTGTCTCTAAGTTTTTCTTCATAATCAAGATCATCGGGAATACCATAAATTATTAATTCCCATTCATCGTTCAAATTAGCTTGGATAAAAGCGGATATCATTAAATCTATATTTTTTATTGAGTGTATCCTTCCAAAATAAACAAATCTTTTTTTTAGATCTTCGACCTTGTCGGATTGACTATATTCAGTAACAGGATTGGGGATGAAAATATTTTTTGACTTTGGAAAAAAATTCAAAATAGATTTTACTTCTTGATTTGTAATTGAAATAAAATTTAAATTATTTCCATAAATATAATTAAAAAAATTAAGTATTATTTTTTTAAAATAATAGTTTATTGCTCCTTTATTTTTTAATGATGGATCTAGCAACATACCATGTGGATGAATAAAAAAGTTTTTATTTAATTGAATACAATAAAACACAACTAAGAGATTTATCGCTCTCCAAAGTCCATGAACATGAACTACATTTGCTGAACTTATTGCTTCTTTTATAGGGTCATTCTTATTAAAAATGTCAGAGAATTTTCTAAAATTTATGATTTTTATTTCATCTTCTTTAGAAAAAAGATCTGTTTGAATTTCTGAGGCTAGAACATTGTAGGAATAATCTTGAGTTTTTTTAAAATAGTTTGATAAATAGAATATTAATGATGAAATACTATAATTTTTTTTGGATAATTCATCAGTTACGTGTAAAATTTTCATTTATTAACTTATAAATAATCATTATTAACATAAAGATATTTGATTTAAATGCGAAATGTTTTAAGTTTTTATAAAAATGTAGGTTGGAAAAATAAAGATCAAATTACTTACGACTCAAGATTATTCGAGGATAATAGGAAATATTCTGCAAACTATGTTAGTATGTGCAGAAAAAGAATACAGAAATATATTCCAAAAAAAGGTAACCATTTTTTAGACTTTGCTTCGGGTCCTTTACAATACCCGGAGTACATAAAATATTCTAAAAATTTTAAAACAAGACATTGTGTAGATTTCTCTAATGAGGCTTTGAAACAAGCTAAAAATAAAATTGGAATTAGAGGAAAATATTATTGTGGAGATTTTTTTAAAATAAATTTTAGAAAAAATTATTTTGATTGTATTTTAAGTATGCATACTATTTATCATATTAATAAAAATAAACAGGCTGAGGCTATAAAAAAACTTATAAGATTAGCAAAGAAAGATAAACCAATTATAATAGTTTATAGTAACCCTAATAGTTTGATTTCAAAAATTAGATCACTCCTCCCTAAAAAGAAAAAAAAATCAATGATATATTTTTACTGTTATCAAAATAGTTGGTGGAATCAATTTTCAGACTTGGCAGATATAAAAATATTGCCATGGCGATCATTTTCAGCACAACATCAAAAAATTTTATTTCCAAACAATTTTATTGGCTCTTGGCTATTAAAAATACTTTTTTCTCTTGAAAATATTTTTCAAAATTTTTTTTCAAAAAATTTTCAATACATAATGATTATACTTAAAAAAAAATGATTAAATTTTCTATAATTGTTGTGAGTTTAAATACCAAAAATAAACTTGAAAATACGCTTAAATCTATAATTAAACAGTCTTTAAAAAGTTACGAAATTGTAGTTATTGATGGAAAAAGTAATGATGGAACAATTAAGTTGCTTTCTAAATATAAAAAAAATTTAAAAAAAATACTAATTAAAAAAGATAGAGGTATTTACTTTGCAATGAACAGGGGAATAAAACTTGCATCTAATGATTGGTTAATTTTCATGAACTCGGGTGATACTTTTTACTCGATTCATACATTAAAAAAAATTGCTTTAAATATAAAAAAAAATAAAACTATAGATGTACTAATTGGTAATACAAAAATAATTAATAATAATATAGTTTATAAAAAAAAATTTAAAAAGTTATCGCCCAAAAGTCTTGGATCTTGTTTTTCACATCAGTCATGCACGATAAGAAGATCTCTGCATAAAAAAAATTATTTCAAAACGAAATATAAAGTAGCTGCAGATTTTAATTTTTTTAAGGAAGTTTACAAAAAAAATGCAAAATTTTTATATATAAATGAAATAATTTCAGTAAATGAAGCTCATGGTTTATCAGATAAAGAAAGGTTTTTAGCTCTGAGGGAATTTAGAGATATTAATAGATTAAATAATAATATTAATTTTAAATTCATTAAATACATTATTTTAAATATTTATTATTTAATAAATTCTATAACAAAATTACTAACACCTTTATTTTTACAAAAAAAACTTTTGAAATTAAAACTCATATTAAATAGTTCTATTTAACATAATTATGCAACCAATTTATCATTCGTTTAATAATTTCCCAATATTAAATCTAATTACCTCGATAATTTTAATTTTTGGTTTTTACGAATTGGGAAAAATAATTATAAAAAATACTTTTTTAAATAAGGTTATTGGTTCTATCTCAAGTGTCAAATATCAAGCGATATTGATATCTGGAAACTTTATAATTATAATTTCATATCCTATTATTTTATTTTTTCATCAAGTATCAAAAATTTATCTGATTTCGATTTCATATTTTATACTTTTTCTAGGTGTTTATAAATTATTAAAAAAAATAAAATCACTTAATCAAAAAGAAATATTTACATTTAGATTTAATTTTAAATTATACATTATATATTTTTGTATTATTGCATATTTTCTTATAAGCACAGGACCTGTAACAAGTGCTGACTCATTAGATTACCATTTGTATGTATCCAAATTCATAGTTGAAAATGGTTTTTTTCCAAACTCACTAAATCATTTTCATACAAAACTTAGTGGGGCCGGTGAAATTCTTATTGCAATCGGACTAATTGTTGGAACTGAACAATTTAGTTCAATATTACAATTTATGGGAATTATTAGTATTCTAGGTATTTTAAAAAATAAAAAAAATTTAATTTTTTATTATATAATTCTGGGTATTCCAGTTTTATTGTTTTTTGTCTCAAGCATAAAACCACAATTATTTCAAATAGCTTCTATTAGCATGATATTTGCAATAGCATTATTTTCTGAAACAAAAAATGAAAAAGATACTTTACTTAAATATTTTTTTTGTTTTTTAATTCTAACGATCTGCTCACAGGTAAAATTTTCTTTTATGTTAAGCTATTTTATAATTGGGTCTTTCATTATTTATGAATCGCTAAAAAAACAAATATTAATTAAAACTTTATTTATATTTTTAATTACATATTTAATTATTATTTTTCCCCCAACTTTATGGAAAGTTTATGCTTATGATACTTCATTTTTTAAATTAATTTTAAATCCTTTTCCAATTGATCAAGCAGGTTTAGATAATTTTTATCGTTATCTAGTAAATGCAGGAAGGGGTAGTGATATTATCCTAGGGATTATATTCCCAAACAGTATTGGAACACTCACAAATTCCTTGGGCTTAGGAGTATTTGTGTATTTTATTTTATTTAGAGATGTTAAATTAAATATTATTCCTATTATTTTAATTACGACATTTATAATTCTGGGATATCTAAAAGGACAACCCTCTTCAAGGTTTTTTCTAGAACCCTTGGTGTGGTCATTAATAACTTTATCAAAAAACAGATTAGAAACAAAAATACCAAAAGCTTTCAATATTTTATTATTTATTCAATTTATTGCTATCTTGCCTGCAATAACATACGGGGCCTTAAGTTTGTCTCAAGCTAACATATCTAATGAATTTAGAGAAAAAGTTTTAATTAAAAATGCCAATGGCTATGAATTATTTCAATGGGCAAATAATGAACTAGATAAAATAAAATATGAAGGTCCGATTATAAGTATGCATAGATCAATATCTTTAGCAAACAACTCCGTAATTAGTAGCGATGTTTTTTGGCTAACATTTTTAGAAGAAAAAAAATACACAAAATATCTTAAAGAAATTGAAAAATTAAAACCAACATATTTATTATCATACGGTGGGAGTAATATTAATAATCCAAATCATATTTATTTTGATAATTGTAAATTTAAAATATTCAAAGAAGGTAAAAATATAGGTTCACATGCTTCGAGGAAACCTTTTGGAAGAGGGGGTAAATACAATGGTTATTTATTTAAAATTGATGTTCAAAATTTATCAAATTGTATTAATAAATATTAGTTAATATCATAAACTCAAATTTATTTTAGTATAATAAATATAGTTAATAATTATTTTTACTGAAATATACAATTAAAGAAAAATAAAAAATAAATTGATAAATCAAAAGTAAAAGTATTAACCCAGTAAATTTTGCTATAAAAAAAGGTGCCCAAATTATTAAACTAATAATCAAAAAGGTATTTGTATTACTAAATTTATTGAGAAGATAATGATGGAGATGATCCCTATCTGGTGAAAATGGATGTCTTTTTTTAAAAATTCTACTGAAGAAAAGTCTTATTAAATCTAAGCCCGGTATAATCATAAGCAACACTATCTCATCAGCATAAATGTTATTCTCTAGATTGTAAGTTTTTACAAAAATATATCCTATTAAAAACCCTAACAAATAACTTCCACTGTTACCTAAAAAACTTTTTGAGAAATAATTAAGGATAGAAAAACAAAATAAACTCAAAGCAACAACCTTTAAAAAATCATTTAGATACGAATGATTTAAGATTAAATATATAACTGATATTAATGAATATATGGTCACTTGTAAGTTAATTCCATCAAACATATTCAGAGCATTTATAAATAGAAGAAAACATACGACTGTCCAAAAATATGAAAATATACCAATTGAAAAATTTTGATCTAGTGCAGATAAAGAAATATTTCTAATATTCATATCATCATCAATAGAAATTAATAATATTAAAGTTAATATGAAAAATAAAATTTTTTTATTAGGACTTAAATTTTTAATATCATCAATTAGCCCTATTAAAAAAAAAATACAACAACCTATAATTAATGTCATGTATTGAGTAATATCTTGAATAGATTGAGTATCTTGATTAGCAAAATTAAAGCTTTGTAATAAAAAAAAGAGAGAAATAGAAAAGAAAATTATTATTCCTCCAGTCAGAGGAGTTTTTTTGTCATGAAATTTTCTTGAACTATCTGGATAATCAAAAATATCTAACTTTTTAGCAATTTGGCTACTTAGAATACTTAAAATTATCGAGGCTAAGAAACAAATTATTATTATATAATTTTCTATATGCACTAATAATCTCCACCAAAATATCTCAAATATAAAATTTTAGGTATAAATTTAAGTTTATAGAAAATTTTTGCAAAAAATTTAAAATTTTTAAAAAAATTATAATAAGTGGTAAAATTTTTAAAATTTTTATTTTTTTGACTCATAATTAATCTAAAATCTTCTTCACTAATATCTAACTTATCTAATATGTAATTTTTTAATTCAACTCCATCATTCAAAATTGGGGGCACATTTAAAATCTCGATTGCTTCCTCTCTTTTAATTTGACCAGATCTAACAAGGGCCGATAAACCAGTTCTTCTTCTATCAATTCCAAATTTTTTAGGTAAATAATATGAAACTACAAATTTAGTAAGTAAAGACTCATGGTGATGTCCTCCATAATTTATCCAATCAAAATTTTCTTGAAGTATTTTAATTACTTTTTCTTGATTATATTCAATGTAGTTAAGGGGTAATATTGTTTGTATACCATTAATAAAATTATATTTTATCAAATCCTTAAGTTCAAAATTATCAAATTTATCTAGTGAACTTTTTCCAAATTTTTTATTAATATCTTTTACATATAAACCATCCATATAGGTCCAATCCAAGGGTTCAATTCCCTCAGTTCTAAATGAATGCCCATTAAATACATATTTAATCTTCTCTTTATACGCCACTTCATACATTGATTTAAAAATACCAACGTCTGTAGGAGTGTCTGGATCTGAAACACCAGCTAAAAAAAAAGCTCTAGTAATATCTTTAAATTTTTCCCAATCAGCTACTTTTGTCTCAAGTTCGACATCTAATTTTTCACAGACTCTTAAAATATTACTTACAGAGGTGTCAGAGTCAAAACCATTATCGTAATGTACGGCCAAAGGTCTTAATTTCAACTTTTCTTTTACAAGATAAAGCAAATAAGAACTATCTTTACCTCCACTTACACCAACAACACAATCGAATTTTTTACCTTTTCCCTCTTCTTTAATTCGATCTGATATTTTTAACAATTCTTTAAATGAATTTTCATTCAAAGGATATTCGGCCTCCATCTCATCATGAATTTTACAAAATTGACAAATACCATTTATATCTAAATTTAGAGAGTTGATTGAACTATTAGATACACAACGATTACATATTTTTTCCATGATAATTATTTTATTATTTTTCTAGAAAAGATAAATAAATTTATCAATCCAAATATGAAATATATGCCAAACATACTTAATCTAAAGATATTTGTAAGAAATAGAATTTCTGAAATTTGAATATCAAAATTATTGCTTGAAAAAAATATAAAAGTTTCACTAATACCAACTGCATAAGGCGTTAAGGTAAATATAAAAGATAGATCAGTAGACATAGTAGAAATTATTGAAAAAAGAATTGAATTGTCTTTATCAAACAAAGAATAACTATTTAAAAAAATCAAAAATAAAATAATAAATTGTATTAAGAATAAAAATACATATTTTTTGAAAAATAAATCAAATCTTTTTTTATCAAAGCTATTGATAAGACCTATAGATTTTTTTACTAAACTTAATTCATAAATAAATGTAATTTTTGTTAAAAATTTTATTATATTTTCATTAAAAAAAAGCATCACAATAGAAAAAGATAGTATGAGTATTAAAATAAAATATATAATAATATATATCTGAATTTCTGAATTAATTTTATCAAAGACAAAGAGCAATATTAAACTCAATGATGAAAAAACCATAAATTCAACGAAGATTATAAAAATACTTTTAATAATAAAATTTGAAATACCTACTTCCTTAAATTTTTTTAAATAATACGCTCTATATCCTAATCCTGAAAATTGAATAAATGTGTTACAAAGATATGTTGTACAAATAACTAAAAAAGACTCAAAAATATTTATTTTTGCATTAAAAAAAATTGTTATATTTCTGAAAATTAATGACTCTGTAATTAAGTAGCACAAACATAGAAATAATGTAATTAAAATAAAATTTAGATTTAAATTATATAAAAAATTAAAGTCACTTTTGTTTTCTCTATAAAAATAAATAACTAAAAATATAAATATAAATAGAACAACAAAAGGTAAAAATTTTTTAACCATTAGAAATATTTTTTCCCTCATATTTAGTCATAATTAAATCTAATTCTTTTTTTTCAGGATAATTTATTAAAACAGCTTTTCTTTTGCCAAAATAAACAAAAGCACTACCAGCTGATGCAGAACTAATATCAGTGTTATCAAATAATTCATTAAAAGAACCTATTCCTGAAGCCCCGCCGTGAGCTATAATTGGGAGATGTACTTCATTCTGTATAAGCTTATACAATTCAATATCGAACCCTTTTCTTGTACCCTCACGATCTATCGATGTTAAAATTATTTCGCCACAACCAGCATTTTCTAAATTAGCAATATATTTTTTTAAATCCTTGTCAGATTTTTTTTTACCATTTTCATAAAAAATAAAGTAATCATTATTTATTCTCTTAACGTCAATAGAAGCAATTATACTTTGACTTCCAAACTTATTTGCAGTTAAATTAATAAGATCTAAGTTTTGCTCAAGATTAGAATTTAAACAAACTTTTTCAACACCTTGATCAATAATTCTAGAAACTTGATCTAAGTTATCAATACCACCACCAATAGTTAAAGGAATAAATATTTCTTTTTTAATCTTTTTTATAATGTTGATGTTAAAAGTTGTTTTTTTTTTTCTTGATGAAATATCTAAAAGTATTAATTCATGTGCTTTTTTTTCTGAAAAAATTTTTACAGCATTATAAATATCTCCAACATAATTATGGTTTTCAAAATTTTCTCCTTTTACTAAAAAACTATCTTTGATCAATAAAGATGGAATAATTCTAATTAATTTCATTTAATCAATATCTTGAAAAATTTTCAATTATTTTCATTCCTTCTGATAGACTTTTTTCGGGATGAAACTGAATTCCAAAAATATTTTGGGAATGCACACCAGTACAAAATTCTATTCCATAATGGGTTTTCATAAAACAGTGTTTGGGATCTTCTGGCTCATAATAATAAGAGTGACAAAAATAGAATCTTGAATTATTTTTTATTCCCTCAGTTATTAATGAGTCTCTAAAATTAACTTTATTCCATCCAACATGAGGAACTATCTTAGCAATATTGACCGGAATTTTTTTAATTTTACCAGGAATAATATTTAGTCCTTCAACATTTCCTTCTTCGCTAAATGATCCCAAAATCTGCATTCCAGAACATATTCCTAAAAAAGGTTTTTTTTTAATTAGCGTATGATCTTTAATTAATTGATCTAATTTTTTTTTTTTTAAACTTTCTATACAAAATGAAAAATTAGAAACACCAGGAAGTATTAATTTTGAACAGGAGTTAATTTTATTTTCATCATGAGTTACAACATAGTCTAAACCACATCTATCCAGTACATTTAAAATGGATTTTGTATTTCCACCATCATAATCTATGACTGCTATCATCTCATCTCTTTTTGATTAATAAATAAATTATAATGGCTCATCAATTTTTCTAATAAATTTTGCAGGATTGCCACAATAAATTCCTTTTTCTAATAAATCTTTTGTTACAACACTCCCAGCGCCTATTACGCAACCAGAAACAATTTTAACAGGTAAAATAGTAGAATTACTGCCTATTAACACATCATTTCCAATTTTAGTAGAATACCATTCTTTTGGATTTCTATTTAATTTTCCTGATTTGAACAGATCATTTACGAACATAACACCATGGGATATAAAACAATCATTACCTATTTCAACTAACTCACAAATAAAAGAATGACTCGAAACTCTGGTGTTATTACCAATTTTAACTTTTTTTTGAATTTCAACATAAGGACCAATAAAACAATTATTTCCAATCTCACATTCATATAAATTAACAGGTTCAACTATCTCAACATTATCTCCAAATTTTACATTTTTTATTGAAACTTTTTTTTTTATAATCATATTAGCTTTATGAAATTTTTAGATCTTTATTCTCAAGACAAACCTATACTAAATATAATTAATAAAGATATAAATAAAATTATCATAAATTCTGATTTTATATTAGGGAAAAAAACAAGAGAATTCGAGCAAGAGTTTGCAAGATATTGTAATTCAAAATTTGCAATTGGGTGTGGAAACGGTACTGATGCACTTTATATGGCAATTAAAGCATTAAATTTACCTCAAAGATCAGAAGTAATTTTGCCAGCAATGACTTGGTGTTCAACTTTATTTGCAGTTATCCAGGCAGGATTAAAACCAATATTAGTAGATATTGAGAAAAATAGTCCAACAATTTCAATTGACGAAATAAAAAAAAAAATTACAAAAAAAACAAAACTTATTATACTTGTTCATCTTTATGGTGAAAGTTGTAAATTTTCTAAATTAAAAAAAATATTAAAAAATAAGAATATAAAAATTATTGAGGATGCTGCTCAAGCTCATGGTAGCTATGATGTTTCTTCAAAAAAAAAATTAAAAGTTGGTTCAATGGGTGATATGGCATGTTTTAGCTTTTACCCTGGTAAAAATTTAGGAGCTTATGGAGATGGCGGTGCAATAGTCACAAATAACAAAAAATATTATGATTTTATTGTAAAATTTAGAAATATGGGTTCCAAAATAAAACACGAGCATGAATTAATTGGAATTAATAGTAGATTAGACTCAATCCAAGCATCAATATTATTAAACAAATTAAAATATCTAGATTATTTTAATAAAAAAAGAAAATTTATTGCAAAATTATATAATGAATTAATTACAAACAAATATGTTTCCAAACTTAACTATTCTTCTAGTTGTGTTTATCATCAGTATGTTGTGATTACATCAAAACCAAAAAAATTCAGAAATTATTTAAAACTAAATAAAATTCCTTTTGGACGTCATTATCCTGAGCCTCTTAATAATTTAAAAGTTGTTAAAAAAATGTTTAGAAATAAAAAATATAAAAATTCTGAAATTCTTGCACATAATGGAACAAGTCTACCCATCAACCCATTGTTAAGAAAAAAAGATATTTTAAAAATTTGCAATATAATTAATAAATTTAGTTAATTTTCTTTTCTATCTCCTCAAGTAATTTTAAAACCTTTAAGCCATAGTCGCCTGAAGTGACTGGCCTTTTTTTCTTTTTTATACAATTAAAAAAATGAGATAATTCTTGTTTCATTGGAGATACAAAGTTTATTTTTGGAGAGTACGTTTTTCCTAGATAAATATTTGCTTTTGGAGTGAAAAAATTTTTTTTAAAACTTTTAATATCAGGATAACTTGCGTATTTATTATATATTTTAATTTTTTTATCTGGATCCATCTCATCAAATTGCAACATTTTTTTATCACCTATAATAATAATTTTTCTAATTTTTTCAGGGTTTAGCCAACTAGATCTTATTTCTACCTTGGTATTTTTAAAATCTAATCCAACTGAAGAAATGTCAAAAAGATTTTTTTTTAAAAAATCAAAAGTTTTTACGTATGAAATTTTTGGTTTTTTTTTCAACAAATATAAAGCAGTAGACACATCATGTGATGCAAGATCATATAAACATGAAGTATCATTTCTTATTGGTCCTAGATTAGATCTTTCAAAATACATATACTTAATATTTCCAAGTTTTTTAGAAAGAAGAATTTTTTTTATATGCTGAATATAAGTATTATATATATAAATATATCCAGACATTAGAATAGTTTTCTTTTTCTTAGATAATTTTATTAATTCGGATAAGTCCTTTGATTTTAAAGTACTAGGTTTCTCGATAAATAAATTTAAATTTTTATTTAAAATTTTTTTACCTAAGGAAAAATGTGTGCTTGTTGGTGTAACAAGTAGTACACAATCTAATTCTTTTGATATTAAATCATTAAAAGTTCTACATACTTTTAAAAATGAAAATTTTGATTTAATGTTGTTTAATTTTTTTTTATCAAAATCATAGACATAAACACTTTCAAAATTCTCTTCTTCTAGAGATTTAATTATATTTGACGCCCAATATCCACATCCACATATTCCAATATTAAGCTTTTTAAATTGTTTTATATTCATTATATATAATTCAAATGAAATTTTTATGTGTTGTACCTATATATAATGAGGAGACAAAATTAAAGGACTTAATTAAAAAAATAAAAGCATCAAACAAAAAAATGCATGATGTAGATTTTTTGTTAATTAATAACGGATCAACAGATCGATCTTTACAAATCATAAAATTATCTGGTCTAGATTATGTTAATTTAAATAAAAATTATGGGGTAGGATATGCATTGATTTATGGACTTAAATATGGAATTAAAAAAAAATATAAATTTTTAATTCATCTTGCGGGTAATGGCAAAATGCTTCCAGGAGAAATTAATTCATTTAAAAAAAAAATTTTAGAAGAAAATTACAGTTTTATTAATGGAAGTAGATTTTTGCCTAATGGCCGCTTCAAAACTAATCCTATTGGAAGAATTATGATGATTAAAATTTTAAGTTTTTTTATTTCCCTTATATATTTTAGGAAGATTACTGATGCAACTTGTGGATTTAGAGCGTTTAGAATAAGCCTATTTAAAAAATTTATAACTACTTTTGATCAAAAAAAATTTTATACCTATAGATACGAATATTATTCTTTAGGAAAAGTTATGCTTAATAAAAAAATAAAATTTACTGAAATTCCTGTTACAATGAAATATACCAAAAAAAATTATTCAAAAATAAGGCCTATAATTGACTGGATCCCTTTGATCTTTGGATGGATAGAGGCATTAATTGATGGAAAAAAATTATAACAAAAACTTATTTTTAACATTATTTTTTATATTTTTAGTCATAGCGACTAATGATTATTTTAATTATGATAATTCACTAATTTATGGTGGAAGTGATGGAAAATTTTATATTTCAATATCAAAATATTCACCTAATTTGGGTAACAATATCGAATATATAAAAGGCGAAAGATTTTTTTTACCTTATTTTATAGGGATTATATCTAAACTTAGTTCTGTAGATCTATTTTTTTTATATCAAATAACTTCGATAATATTAATTGTTACATTAATTTTATTATATCGTAAAATTTTAATTCTTTTAAAAATAGAAAATTATTCATACATTTTTTTTCTTTTACTTGTGGTATTTAATCCCTACTTAATTAGATATTATCTCGCAGTACCCACAATAGTAGTTGACTTAGGTTTTATTATATCCTTAGAAATAATTGCAATTGGCTTTCTTAAAAACAAAAATAAATTTTTCTTTTTAGGTATGATAATTGCAGCATTGAGTAGACAAAATTCTATAATAATTCTTATTGTTTTTTTTATAATAAAATTTATTTTTAAAAACAAATCTATCATTAAATACAAAGATTTAATTTTATTATCAATATGCTATATAACTATTTTCTTAATAAACACTTACTATGCTGTAAATTCTGCTGGTAATTTAAATGAAATAGAAAACTTATATTCAACTACATTATTTGGGATTTTAATCTTTGATTATAATCTAATTGACCTATTTAGATATTTATATTTCCCAATATTGGGTTTCGGCCCTTTAATTATATTTATATTTATTTTATTATATCTAAAAAAATTTAGTCTTAATAAAAGCGAATTTATTATATTTTGCTTGATTACATCAATACTACTAATTGGGATTGCATTTATTGGTGGACCAACAACAACTGGTAAAAATTTGATAAGACTTTCAAATTTTTCCTACATTTATTTAATGATAATAATTAATGCTTTTTTTCAAGAAACAAAGAATAATAGGAGTTTATTAGAAATATGTTCCATTTTTAGCTTATTGTTATTTTTTTGGTCACTGCATCCTACATTTTCAAAGATAAAATTTTGGAAATTTATTTCTGATTATGTTAATTTTTAATTTATTTTACTAATTTTTATTTAATGAATTAATCATTAAAAAATTATTGCTTTAAAAAATTACGATAATTTCGTCCGTACTTTATTTTTGGTAATTTATATATGTGGGTAATTATTAGCTGATATTAAAAAATTAAATCTACTTCTTTTTTAAATATCTTTATAAACATTAATAGTTTCCTTTGCACATTTTTCCCATGAAAATTTTTGAGATCTTTCGACCCCATACTTAATTTGTTTTTTTAAAGTTTCATCAGAAAATAAAATTTTTTCTAATTTAAAACTTATGTCATCAACATCTGATGGATTAAAATATTCTATACCATCACCACCAATTTCTTTTAAAGAACCTCCCCAACTTGAAATTACTGGACAGCTAAATGACATAGCTTCAACAATTGGTAAACCAAAACCTTCATAAAAAGATGGATAAATTAAAGCTGCTACATTTGAATATAAAAAAGGTAAACTTGCTTTCTTATCATCAAGGAACAAAATATTTTTAAGATCAAGTTTATTTTTTTTTATAACCATATAATCCAGCTTGCTTACCCTTTCTCCACCAAAGAAAATAATTTTGAAGTTTTGTCTAAGAATCTTTGATTTGGCATAAGCTGATATAAAATTATTGTAATTTTTATATCCTCGTCTACTCCCAACAAACAACAAATGATTTGGATATTTCTTTTCTAAGTTAAAGTTCAATCTTTTTTCTTTTAGCCCAGACGCAAGATAAACTACCTCAATTTTATTTTCATTGATTGAAAAATAATTAATTAAATCCTCTTTAGTTTTTTTAGAAATACATATAATTTTATCTGCCCTATCTATAGTTTGTTTTTTAATAAAAGATATTTTTTCATGATTTTTAAAAAAATCTGGATATGTTTCATTTATCATATCATAAACAGTGCAGACTATTTTATTTTTTGATTTATATTTTTTATTTGAATAATATGTTTCATGAATAATATCAGGGTTAAAACTTTTAATAAATTTTTCTGTAAATGTATGATTAATAAATTCGTAAAATTTAGAACCAGTAGATGGTAAAAATCTTAAATAATTACCAATTTGGTTTTGTTTATTAAGATTGTTGAAGTAGAAATTTTTATGTACAGGTGAATAAAATAAAAATTGAATATCAGTTTTCTTTAATTCATTTGCAAGATTATAAAAATAACTTGAGATTCCACCAAAACGTTGTTGATAAAAAATTTTATAATCATATAAGATTTTCATTTAAAAAAAATCGAGTTTATATTAATTAAAATATATTTATATATAGAATTATCAAATTTTATAAAATGAAAAAAATGTATGTACTTATTGACTTATCAAATGAGTCTTTTGAATTTTACAAAAATACAATTTTTGATTTTGCAAAAGAATTAAAAAAAAATACAATTTTAGATATAAGTAAATTAGTAAAAAAAAAAGCCAAGATAAAATTTTTAAAAAAAAAATATAATTTAAACATTATACAACCAAAAAATTTCACAGAATTCATAAAAATTTTAAAATTGAAAGATACTTACTTTATGTATGCAATAAATAATGGTATGGAAAATTTTTACGTAAATTATCTTATATCTAAATATGATATAAAAAAATTTGTAGTAAGCAACATTGGGTATAATCCTGAAAATTATAATTATTATAAAAAAAATATAATACAAAAAATTATAATTTTTAATCGTTTAAGACTAAAATATTATTTTTTTAGATTGTTTGTTTTAATTAAAATTTTTCCAAAAATAGATTATTTTTTTGAAGCAAGTGATTTTGTTTATAAATCTATTGTAAATGGACTTAGTTTTAAATTACAAAAAAAAATACCTTTTTTAAATATTTCTTATTATAAAACAGTTTTAAAAATTAATAGTAGATCTTATGATAACATCTTTTACTCGAGATATAAGGTATCTGAAAAATATATAATTTTTTTAGATGGCATGCTATTTGATCATAAAGATAGAATTTTAAGAGATGGTCACGCTAATAAAAAATTTAGAAAAGAATATTATGACAAGTTATATAAAATATTAAAAAAATATGAAAAAATGTTTCATAAAAAGATTATTGTTTGCCTACACCCCAAAAATAATATTTCTAAAAGAAGAAATGATTTTAAAGATTTAAAATGTGTTAAATTCCAAACTGAGAAATATATGAGCCAAGCATTCATAATTTTTTTTCATGAGGGGAGTTCTATTATTCAAGGGATAGTTCAAAAAAAAAAAATTATCAATTTGCATGGAAAGATATTGGGTGATTATGTGAATAAAAGATGCAATATTTATCCAAATTTACTTAATTTATACAGAATTGATTTAGATAATATTATTTTTAAGAATAAGACAAATTTATTAAAAATTTTAAGAAAAACCAAAAAAAACTACGATTCCTATATAAAAAAAAATATTGTAAACGAAGCAAATAAATCAAGCATCATTCAAATTATAAATTATTTAAATTTAAAATAAAATATTACTTTACTGTTCAAATTTTGAACACTATAAGACAATATATGATTAATAATGAAGACCATTTTAAATTACTAAGAAAATTAAATGAAAATCCAAACTCTTCTCAAAGAAAATTAGCGGTTGATTTAGGGTTTAGCCTTGGCAAACTTAACTATTGTCTAAATGAATTAAGAAAAAAAGGTTTTGTTAAAGTTAAAAATTTTAAGAAAAGCAAAAAAAAATTAAGTTATTTATATATGCTGACCCCTTCAGGTTTTACTATGAAAAAAAATCTTACACTTGATTTCATGCAAAAGAAAATCAGAGAGTATGACGAATTAAAAAAAGAAATCAAAAATATAAAAAGAGACTTTGATGAGTAATATTGGACATAATAAACCACCTTTAGATCCAAAAGAAACAATTCTTAATAATATAAATAGAAAAAAACCAATACTAGATAGAGATCCGCAATTTTTTAAGAATGTTCCTATCCCAAGCTGGATAGAACTTAGTTTGATTGATGTGTGTAATAGAGCTTGTTCATTTTGCCCTAAATCAGATGATACAATAGCTCCAAATACTCATCAAAAAATGACAATGGGGTTAATTGATAAATTAGTAAATGATTTAAAAAAAATAAATTTTAAAGGTGCTTTTTGTTTATGTGGTTATGGTGAACCCATGCTTCACAAGCAATATCTGGATATAACCAATAAACTTGGAGAGATAGGTGGTGTCGAAATAATTACAAATGGAGATTTAATAAATAAAAAATCACTAGTGCAATTGTATGAATCAAAAGCCACAAAAGTTATAATAAGTCTTTACGACGGCCCTGAACAAATAGTTAAGTTTAAAAAATTAATGAAAGAATTAAACATACCTGAAGAATTTATTATTCTTAGAGATCGTTGGTATAGTGATAAAATTGATTATGGAGTTAAATTAACAAACAGGGTTGGTACTGTTCAAGTTGGAAATCAACCTAATGTTAAAGATTATTCAAAAACAAAATGTTTTTATACTGCTTATCAAATGCTAATTGACTGGAATGGGGATGTGTTCTTATGTCCACAAGATTGGCAAAGACGTCAAACTATGGGAAATATAATGCAAAATGAAATTTTTGATATATGGAATGGACCAGTACTTTCCAAATATAGAAGAAGATTGTTAAGTGGCAATAGAAACTTAAGTCCATGCAATCAATGTAATGCTGATGGTATGGTTTATGGAGAAAGACACTTTGATGCTTGGGAGGAAAAATTTAATAAATGAGAATATCAAAAATAAGAAAAAAAATGCATCAATATACAATCTATGATGGAAAAATGATTGGAGATTTTGAGGGATTGTACAAAAATTTTAAAGACCCATTTGTTCAGACAAAAAAAGAAAAATTCGAAACTTCAAAAAAAGCTATAATAAATTATTGTCAACTTTTACAATCAAAAAGAAATAAAGTTTTAAAAACTCTTGAGATTGGCTGTGGATTCGGGCAACTAAGTAAAGATTTAAAAAAATTAAAATTTGATGCCTATGGAACAGATATAAGTAAAACAGCAATAAAAAAAGCCAAAAAAGATGGTCTAGCTAAATTTTACACGTCCGAATTTTTAAACTTTAAATTATATAAAAAAATTAACCCAGATATTTTTATTCTATCAGAAGTAAGCTGGTATATATTACCGGAATTAAAAAAATTTTTAAAATTTTTGAAGAAAAATTTTAAAAATAAATATTTAATACACACTTTAGCTATTTACTATCCAGGAAAGCAGAGGTATGGGAAGAAATATTTTACTGACTTAAAAGGTATACTTAAATTTTTTAATTTAGAATATCTTGAATATGGTGAAAAATGGACAAAAGAAGAAGGTAGAACTTTTTTTTTAGCAAAAATTTAATAATTTGAAATATAATAACCTTATAATTACGCGTGCAAAAGACCAGTTCCTATATAGTGGAAAAAGGAAAATACTAGATTTTTCACTTTCAAGCGGAGCTATGATTTTAGGACATTCTAATAAAGTTTATTGCAAATCACTTAATGAACAACTTAACAAAGGGTCAAATTATTCAAATAAGAATATTAACGAGGTAAATTTTGTCAAATCTTTACAAAAAAAATTTAAGGAGTTTAATAATTTTATTTTTAGTAACTCAGGATCGGAAGCAAATATAAGAGCTTTAAGAATATCAAGGACAGCTAATAACAAAGAAATTGTAGCAATGGTTAATGGTAGTTGGCATGGATCAATTGATAATTTTATGTTTGATTTTAAGAGTGGAAAAAAAATTATACCAAATAAAATAAAAAGTTTGTCATCAGGAATAGAATATTCAAAAAAAAATATTCTTTTAATACCATATAATGATATCAAACTTACTAAAAAAATTTTAGATAAATACCATAAAAAAATTTCAGTTATAGTAATTGAACCAATTCAGTGTGGAATTCCTTATAAAAAATCAAATGATTATTTAAAGTTTTTAGAAAAATACTGTCGGTCTAAAAAAATAATTCTATGGTTTGATGAAGTTATCACTGGTATACGAGTTAAAGATTATGCTGTTTACAAACAATTCAAAATAAAACCAGATATAGTTACTTTTGCTAAGTGCTTTGGAGGAGGTATGCCATTAGGTCTTACCTTGTTTAATTCAAAATTAATAAAGAATAATAAAAAAAAAATTTTTTTTGGTGGAACTTTTTCTGGAAACCCTTTGTCAACTAAAGTTGGTTTAGATACTTTTACATTTGTAAAAAGAAATAAAAAAAAAATAGATAAACATATAAACTACCTGTCAAATTTATTAGAAAATGAAATTAATTCGTATTGTAAAAATAAAAAAATAAATTTTAAAATTCAGAAATTTGAAAGTATTGCGAGACCTATTTTTTCTTCTTTAGAAATTAATAACAGATTTTATAGAGAAAAATTTGATCCAAACTTTGAAAATTCTTTAAAACTTAAAAAATATTTGTTAAAAAAAAATATTTTTATTTCAAGCAATTGCTGTTTTTTTATAAGTTTCTGTCATACTGAAAAAGATATTTACTATTTAATCAATGTTTTAAAAAAAATTTTGTCTAAAAATTATTTTTAACAAATAGCACTTCTATTGTTGAATAAGGTAAATGAGAATACCTTGGTAAATTGTAACATTTGTAATTTTTTAATTTCATAAGTGTAATTATTTCTTTCAATTTTTTAGACCACTTATTAAATTCCTCCTCAATAATTTTATCTGTTTCAGAATATTCAAACTCTACTACAATTTGGTTGGGGTAAATACTTTCACCTATAAAATCCTCTATTACATCGATACTTGCTCCTTCAATATCCAATTTAACAACATCTACATTTTTATGATTATTTTTCTTCATAATCGATGAGAGTTTTAAACAATCTAAAAGATCATAATTATTTGTTTCAAATAAGTTTGTAATTGACCCTCCTGAATTATTACGATTTGCCTCATCTTGATAATAAAATTTGATTTTTCCATCAGTATTCCAAATTCCATAAGGTTGAAAGTGAATTAAATTTTTGTCATATTTTTCTTTTTCCATAAAATTTTTAGCTAAACTTGTTGGGTCAAAACAATGCACTAAACATTTAAATTTTTCTGCAACTTTTTTTTCAAATCCTAAATTTTCACCTATACCAAATGAATA
This sequence comes from uncultured Pelagibacteraceae bacterium, assembly GCA_902591695.1. Classification (GTDB taxonomy): domain Bacteria; phylum Pseudomonadota; class Alphaproteobacteria; order Pelagibacterales; family Pelagibacteraceae; genus Pelagibacter. The sequence continues at coordinate 85,463 of CACJBQ010000002.1, forward strand.
TATTATTGATTTTGAATTTAATAAATTTGCCTTTATTAAGTAATTTCCAACGTTGATGATATTTGAGTCATCTAATTGATTAAGATTTTCTTTTGTAAATTTTTTGATTAACTTTCTTTTCTTTAAAAAAAAATGTTTTAAAGGAAACTCACCTGTATGTTTTGGGTTTAATGTTTTATTTAAAAAACTAATTATTGAATTGAATAAACCTTTAAAACCTTTTTCACGTTTTTTTTTAATTAATCTATCAATCCAGTAAGAATTAAAAATAAACATTAGCTTTTAATTAGTTCTGAAAGCTTCACTTTTTCTGTGAGAGAATTGTTTATATTAATTACGTAACAATCCTCAACCTCTTTAAGCTGTTCTTTTCTTGATAGATAAGTTAGATTACCATTCTTGTCTCGACTTTCTTGAAATTTATGATTAGTATAATTTTTTAATTCTATATTTTTTTCTAAAATAACTTTTTTAAATAATTGTTCATAATCTTTGTTTACAAAGAACGCATTATTTTTTAAATTATTTGTTCCAAGAAAAACGAAATTCTTCTCATTCATTAAGTTAATTAGTCCTTTTAAAGAAACACCCCAACAAAGATTAGAGTAATGATAATTGGTTCTATTAAAATTTTCAATATTTGGTACTGTTACTTCATACTCGCTACCAAATAATGGATTATATTCTGCTATGCAGATTTTTGCAAAATTAGTTGGTAGCTCTTTAATAACCCAAAAATCAAGACCATCTATATCTATACTAAACAAATCTAAATCTTTATTAAAATTTTCGTAATTAATAATTTCATTTATATTTTTAGGAGTTACAGCTTTTTTAAGTACCTTTAATCTTCCTTTCCATAATTCCAAGTTTTTAGATAATTTATTTATATCTATCGTTTGATCTACTATAAGTCCCTGAGAATTTCTAATATGATAAAGTAATCTAGTATTAGACTCAATATAATCTTCAACTCCTATTTCTACAAATTTTGGATCCTTAACATTGATTATCTCTAAAATATAATCAATAATCCCATCTTCTCCATTTTGAGAAAAAATTTTTTCTTCAGCATCATTAATACTTTTAAAATTTAAATAATCATTTCTTTTATTGATTAATATATCTTTTCCAATAAGTGACCTAACCTCTAGATCCTTTTTAATTGAAGTATCATTCCTTAATAAATTTAAAAATTTTGAAATTATATTATTTTGCATTTATAAATTTTTTTTTATTTAAATCATATATTCTTTCACATTGATTTAAAGACACTCCTTTATGAGCAATATTTATTATTGTCATATCTCGATAATTTTCAAAAATATTTTTTAAAACTTTTGCTTCTGTGTCCATATCCATTGCACTAAAAGCTTCATCAAGAATTAATATCTTTGGCTCATTATAAAGTGCTCGTGCAAGACCAATTCTTTGTATCTGTCCTCCTGACAAATTTATTGCATTTTCTCCTACAATTGTATCTAAGTTTTCACTTAAATTATCTACATATTTATCCATCTCTACGATTTTTAGAATTTTTTCTATTTGTTCATAGTTTGGCATGTCGTTAAAAGTAATATTAAATTTTAAACTTTCATTAAATAAGAAAGAGTTTTGTGAAACATAAGCAAAATCTCTACCCCATTTGCTAGTATTAGGATCAAATTTTTTATTATCAATTAAGATGAATCCTTTATAGGAAGTTATTAAACCTGAGATTATATCTACTAAAGTACTTTTTCCAGAACCAGTCTTGCCTACAATACCAATTTTTTCACCTTTAGAGATACTCAAATTAATATCGTTTAAGACTTGATTATTTTTATCATAAAAAAAATTTAGATTTTTAATCTCAATCGTATCATTAAATTTTAATAAATCTTTTTTGTCATCTGTTTGATTATTACTTTCTTTTAAATCATTAATTATAGTGTTCATTGCAATATGATTAAATCTTATATTTTGTTGAGACGTTATTATTTTATTTATTGAAGGAATTAACCTAATTGCAGCAACAGTAAATAAACCAAGTGTAGTAATTATTTTAGAAGTCTCAAAATCTTTTAGTACAAATATAAACATAGTTATTGCTAGAAAAAAAACTAAAATTACCTCTACACCTAACCTTGGTGCTGCTTGAAATGTAAAAAAATTAGACATAATTTTTGCATTTTTATCAAAAATATTTCTAAAAAAATTTAAATAATATTTTTCAACTTCATTCAATTTAATTTCTCTAATACCTTTCAGGGCTTCACCAGAAAATTTAATTATATTTTCATCTATAGTTGATCTTGAATTTCCTAATCTTTTTATAGTTTTTTTAGAGAAAGATACGTAAATAATACCAAAAAATGCAAATACAAATATTATTGACAAAGAGCTTAATCCTATTTGCGTAAATAATATTAAACTTATTCCAAAAATAATTAAAAATTCACTTGTTAAATATATAATTGGCAACATAACACCTGCAATAAATCTATTAGTATTAATCATAACATTTCTTAAAACCTCAGAACTTTTTAATTTAAAGTATTTTTCATATGGCATTAAAAGATATTTTGAAATTAACTCTTTTGAAATATCTGATTGAAGTTGCATAGAGTATTTGAATTGTTGATAATTTAGCAATAATGAAAAACAAAATTTAAGAAAAAAAACAAAACATAAAACAATTAATGTAAAATTAATTTTTTCAATATGAGTGTATTCACTTAAAAAAGGTAAGTACTGAAAATAATTATTATAAAAACTTTCGTCACTTAAAATAGAAATGACGGGAATAATTAATCCAATGGAAATTATTTCTAAAATCATTCCAGTTAAAAGAAAAAAAATTAGTTTTATAAATTTTATAAAGCCGAAGTAATTTACAATAAAAAAAAATTGTTTTAAAAATTCTTTAATTTTATAATATGAATTCATCTTTTCTATATCTATAATTTCCTGTATTGAAAAAATTATTTATTCTCAAATTTATCTTTTTATGCTCCTCCTCAGAAAATAAGCTAAACCATCTTTTATAGACTAATTCAGAATGATCATCAAAAGCATCAATTGATTTTTTTAAACTTTGTGATATTTCATCTGAAAAAAGATAAAAATTATTCACATATCTCATATAATAATATTCGTAAAATTGTCTTTTATCAAAATTAAGATCTAATTTTTTGAAGTTGATTATCGAGTCTTTATAATCGGTTATAGTTTTGGGGTTATGATTAAAATCAAAATCTATATGTGGATTATTCAATGAAGCATTAATTACAGGAATTGAATAATATGCATATTCAAATCCAATTGTTCCAAAAACAGTCAACACTAAATCTATACCTTCATAAATTAATTGAGAATGAGAAGTATTTCTTGGAATTAACTTAAACTTTTTATATTTTTCTAGAAAGTATTTTATAGTCTTTTCATTTTCTTTAAAATCAAGAGGATGGAGCTTAATGTACCAATCATAATCTAATTCGTTTGATAATTTACCTAAATAATCCATCCATTCAAAAAAATCATCAAATAATAAATCACCCCAAGCATGAGGTGCATCTGAAAAATGATGGGCAGCCACAAGACATTTAATTTTTTTATTGTCAACTATGACTTTTTCATTAAATTTTACTTTACCAAAAAGTTGCTGATGAGGAAGGTTGCTGACTAAATTTTCTACTGTTCTTTTACCTGAAAATCTTTTTTCGACTAGTTCTTTTGCAAAATTTGTTTTGCTATCTCTCTCCTTTTCATTAAATGAATTAAATTCTTGTCTATAATTTTTCATCTCAAAAATGTTAATATTATTTTTGTTTAAACAATGTAATCTTGTTGGGGCTGCAATATATGTTGGTATATTTCTAGATATTGATAATCTAGAAACTATTCCATACTCATAAGAAGTATCACCAATAATTACAGCTTTAACAGAATTTGTATCTAGGTAATTTTTCCAAAAATTAAATAAAGAAAAAAATTCGTACGCAAATTCAATAAGTTGTTTATCTTTTATATTTAAAGTTGGTAAATTATACTTCCTTAAATAAGCATCATAAAGTAAGTCTCCTACTCTAATCGAAGATATTTTGATTTGCATTAAATCTTTTTTATTTTTGAGATTTAGAAATAATTTATTTATTTTTGATTTATCTATTTTTCTTTTTTTTGGATAAAAGAATTCTGATGTATTGAATGACTTATAAACAGCAAAATAATCTAAATTTAAAAATCGTTTAAGTGTGAAAAATATCAAATTTTTGAAATTTAAAAAAAATCTAGAGTTATAACCAATAATTTTTGCTTTAAATTTTTCAGCTAATATATTTGATAAATAACTGTACAATATGTGTATGTCACATAACTTATTTAATTCAACTAGGATTATATTTTTATTATCGTCGTACTTTTTTGAAAAAAAAACTTGATTATGATTTTTAAATTTATTCTTTAAAGTTAAATTCAATAAGAAACTTTTTAATTTTTTTGCAATGTACATTGGGTTGAATAAAACTTATCTGTCAATTATTACAAAATAATGTGGTTGCAATATGCAGCCGCTAATTTGCTCATTTCCAATAATCTTTGTTGCTAAAGGTCTTTTTTCTGAATTTTGACTTCTAATTATTTTTTTTTTATCAAAAAAATTATCTTTGATGATCTTAATTTTACAATTAACATCAATTTTTCTAATATTTTGTATTAAATAATCAAAGGATAGAATATTGAAATATGAGTATGCTCTTGGGTTACCGTTTTTATCAAATTCATTTATTGGGCTAACATCTGTATCACCCCACCATTTTTTATTATAAACTAGTTGTACTTTATATGAAACATCAAATAATACAGTTCTAATAACAATTCTCTTTTTGGTAACTCTAAATAGTTCTTTAAGTGGTTTAATAACATCATTGAGATGTATAAAAACATTACTGCAAAATGTAATATCAAACTCATTTTTATAAAATGGTAACTTATAAATATTACCTTTTTTAAAATTTACATTTTTCTCATTTTTCCAAGCTATTCTTGCTTTTTTTAAAAATATTTCATATGGATCAACTCCCATATAATAAAATTTTTTATTTATCCTATTTTTTAATGACCTATAAAAATGTCCAGTTGCACAACCCACATCTAGAATTTTATCATTATTTTTTATTTTTTTTTTTAATAAGTCCGCTAGAGCTTTAGATGTTTCCATTTCTGGTGATTTGCCAATAGATCTATTGAAATATACTTTTGCATTATTAACATTATTTTTATATTCATTTAAACAAAGCCCATGATTATCTATTTTTGATTTTTTTGATCTCATATCGAATTTATTAACTCCCATTTATTACTTAATCCAGTTTTCCAAATTTCATCATTTCTATGCTTATTAACAATTTCTTCAAATTCGTCTTCATTTAAATCTAAAAATGATAATACTTCATTAAAATCTTTTGACGGAAACTCATTATCATATTTCCTAGCTAACTCTATTGCTTTTTCTCTTGTCATTTGATTATTTTGTATCATCCTGCAGGAGTCTCTAGTTGCCCTGCCAAATCCAAACTTAACATATTGCATGTAATAATATAAATTATCGATTTTATCATCCAAACTATCAAAATCAGTGAAAGTACCTTCTGTTCTTCCCTTTGGGTTGGTTTGAAAATTTGGCATTTTAGATTTAACATACTCAAAATTATCTAACATACTCCATCTAAAAAAATAACTAAAATAGTAAGCTGTTAAATCAATTTTTTGTAACTCCTCTTCTGATGGATATATATAGGGAGATAAATCTTTGAGACTTATGCTTTCAGTTACCCAATTTTCTGGAAAATCACCTACTTGATGTTCAATAACTTCTCTGAGATTTCTTTTTTTTTCACTTTCTTTATTTAAGACTAATCCACCATATTCACTTTCACCATGCTCAGCATAAAATACTGTTGGTATATTGTAGTTCAGAGCTATTTGCACAGGTCCCGCATTTACACCCGCATCCCATGCTACTTTTGGATTTCCTCTTTCTAAGAAAAATCTTTTAGACAATTGTTTTGAAACTTTTTGATTTGGCATTAAAAAGACTGAGTCAAATCCCATTTTTGATAACTCATTTCTATTATTATTTCCACACTCATTTACAATTAATGGTGAAAAAGTTACAAGCAAAGGATTTAGGCCAAATTCAAACTTTAGTTTAATGGCAATGGAAGTAGAATCTTTTCCTCCAGACCAAGGAACTACACAATCATACAAACGATTATTTTTTTTGGTATCAAATTTTATTTTATTTACTAATTCTAGGAATTCTAATTTTCTTTCATTCCAATTTATTTTTTCTTTTTTTTTACTGTGCAGGCAAGCATTACAGATACCTTTTTCATTAAAAACAATTCTTGGCCTTGAATTTGGCATTATACACTCATTGCAAAATTTAATCATGGGTGTCTAGTTTCTAATATTAATATTTTTATTTTTTAAAAATTGTTTCAAAGATTGAACACTTTCCTCTGTAAAATGAAAAATATTTTGAGTACAAGCTGCTGATATATCTGAAGTTACAAGCAAATCTTCAATATGTTGCCAATTTCCTGCGCCACCTAACGCCAAAATAGGTGATTTTATTTGTTTTGAGCACATATTAATCAGATTTAAATCATATCCTAGAAGACTTCCATCATTATCAATACTATTTATTAATATCTCTCCAGCCCCATAGGAAATTGCTTTTTCTGCAAAATTAATTGGGTTATTTTGGATAAATTTTTTTCCACTTTGTCCAAAAACTGAATAAATATTATCTTCTAATTCATTTTTTTTACAATCAACTGACTGAATTATAGATTGATTCCCATATTTTCTTGAAATTTCGTAGATGATTTTAGGATCACTAATGGTGTCTGATCCTAAAATTATTTTATCAGCACCATATTTGAAAAATAAATCTGCATCTTTTTTATTTTTTATACCTCCACCAACCGATATTGGAACAAAGCAATTATTTGCAAAATAAGATATCACATCTAAAAATTTTTTAGAAAATTTTTTTTCTGTTATATCAATTAATATTAATTCATCAATACTCCAAAGATCCAAAAAATTTTTAGTATATCTATAATCAGGTTTGAAATTTTTTGTTCTATAAAGAATGCCCTCCAAAAATGATAAAGTAATGATAATTCTTTTTTTTAACAATTAACACCTTTCGTAAAAATTTTTTAAAATATTGAGACCATTAATTTGACTTTTTTCAGGATGAAATTGTACTCCGTAAATGTTTTGATGACTTATTGAGGAAACGAACTCAATATCATAATTAGTTTTTGATAAAATATTATCTTGATTATAATTTTTTAAAAAATATGAATGTGTGAAATAAAAATCCGAGTTATTTTTAATTCCTTCAAAAAGTTTATTTTTTTTTAAGATTTTACATTCATTCCACCCCACATGTGGAATTTTAATTTTTTCTAACTCATCTTTAAAATTTATAAAATTACCATCCAATAATCCTAAACCATTTGACAACTTGTGCTCGTTGCTATTTTTAAAAAGAACTTGAAATCCAACACAAACACCAAGTATTGGACAATTTTGAGAAATTTTTTTTAAAATACTTTGATCAATTTTTTTGTTTCTCATTTTAAGCATAAAATCGCCAAATGCACCAACACCTGGTAGAATTATTTTATCAATTTCCTCAAAATCATAATTATTTTTACAAATTTTAAAATTTATATTTAATTTTTTTATTGCTGAAACTAAAGATCCTATATTTCCTGTTTCCAAATCAACTATCCCTAATTTCATTTTGTCAATTTTCACCTAAAAATAATTTAGTGCTAATTATAGTAAATATCAATTTAGACATGTGATTTGGAATTTTATCTAATCGAATCTCGTTTTTCATTTTTTTAATATCTATAAATTCTGTAATTGATGATTTTTCATTAAATATAAATTCTAAAACATCTTTGTTTTTTAGATCTACAACAGAATTTATTGATGCATTAAAACCTTTTTTTTGTTTTGATAATCTAACCTTGTCAAGTAAAATACCTTTTGCAGAGTCCCTCAAAACTTTTTTTTGATAACCATCAGAAATTAAAAGATGCGGTGGAATAGTCAAAGCAAATTTAATTAAATCTCTATCTAAGTATGGACTTCGATTTTCTATGGAATAATACATGGAATTCAAATCATCATGTTTTAAAATTACGGGAACAACTTCATTAGTTAACTCATTTATCATTCGATTTCTTAATAATTCACTAGAATATTTTTGTTCTATAAATTGCTTTTTTTTCTTTGAAATTGAATAACTTAATAAATCAAAATTTTTTTCATAGACTAACTCTCTATTGCCTGGATCTTCAATATATAAAAATGGATTTTTTAAATAGGGATTTCTTATGTTGGGCAAAATATCTTTTTTCCAGGAGTTAATGCTTTTTTCTAAATATTTAGTGTTATTAATTGCCTCAAAATGAAGTAAATAATGATCATAGTAGCCAGTAAAAATTTCATCAGCACCAGTACCAGATATGGCAACTTTATAATTTTTTTGAGATATACTTTCACTTAAATATGAATGAACATAATAAGACAATGTTGCAATTGGTCCATCATGGTAATTGGTAAGATCATTTAATCTATTAAAAAAATTATTTTTTTGATTTTCAATACTTATTAAATTTGATCCACATTTTAAATCTTTCACAACACATTCAATATTGTGACTTTCGTTGTACCTATGATCTTTATCTATTATTGAAAATGTAGAAATTTTTTTTTCAAAAGTTTTTTTCGCATGAGATACTAAAATACCAGAATCAATACCCCCACTCAAACAAAATGCAACTGGTACATCTGATCTCATTCTCAGTTTTAAGCTACTTGTTAAATAATGGTTAGTTCCTTCTGCTGCTTCTTGTGCATTCATATTCTTTTTAATATGAACTTTAGGTTCCCAGTATTTTTTTTTTGAGATGTTTAAGTCTAAATCAATTGTTATATTAGTACCACTTTCAATTGTAAAAATATCTTTATAAAATGTTTTGTTATCTTTATTTAAGGACTTATAACCAAAAAAAATATTTTCATAAATTTTATCTTTGTTAATTTCAAATTTTTTTTTACATAGAGATTTTATAAATTTTATCTCTGAACCAAAGAAAAAATTATTATGGCCTAAAGTATAATATAATGGTTTTTCTCCAAAAGGATCCCTTGATAAAAAAAGTTTTTTTTTTTTTAAATCCCAAATTGCAAACGACCACATACCAATAAAATGGTCAACACATTTTTCTCCATACTCTTGAAAAGCCTTTAACAAAACTTCTGTATCAGAATTAGTTTTAAAACTATAATTTTTTTTTTCTAAATCTTTGCGTAGTTCCAGATAATTATAAATTTCTCCATTAAAAACTAGTATTAGATCTTTATCATAAAAAGGTTGGTTAGATTTACTACTTAGATCAATAATATTTAGCCTGCTATGTAATAAAGCAAACTCTTTATTTTGGTAATTTTTTTGAAAAAAATCTTGTGAGTCTGGACCCCTTCTTTTCATTAAATTAAGAGTATTTTTAATGTTATTATTTTCTAAAAAATCTTTATTACTTATATACCCGCTGATGCCACACATAAATTTAAGTATCTATTTTAATCATTTTATCCTTTAAAAATTTTTTTTTTACTCTTTTTCCTAAAATTTTTTTTAAATTTAAAAAATTTGTAGAAAATGCTGGTCTTAAAAAATTTGTGTTAAGAAAACTTAATTTTTCTTTTGCCTGTATATCTTTTATTGCATATGGGCCTCTTCTAACAATTTTAATTAATTTTTTTTCAGGTTTTTGAATCTCTTTATTCTTTTTCCCTAATTGCATTTCTAATCTTCTTATACTATCAACAATAGTTTTTAATTCTCTAAAATCTGATGATAAATAATGATCTCTAAAATGGGAAAAATTCTTATCTAACGTAAAATGCTTTTCTATAATATTTGCACCTAAAGCCACTGCTGCTAAAGAAGCTTGAATACCAAGAGTGTGATCTGAATATCCTACAGTTAAATTAATTTTTTTATTCATAAACCTTATTGAATTCAAATTTGCATATTTATCTTCAACAGGATAACTCGTTACACAATGTAGAAAAGCAACTCTTTCAATTGCTGATTTTTTTCCTATTGAATTATATATATGTTTTTCTAGACTTTTAATTTGATTAATATTCATCATTCCACAAGAAATTATAATTTTTTTTTTAGATTTTAAAATTTTATCTATTAATGGAAAAAAATTATTATCCCCTGAAGAAATTTTTATTAAATCAGCGTTTGTAATTAAAAAATTAGCGCTCTCTAAATCTAGTGGAGTGGATATAAATTTTAATTTATTTTTGTGAGCTAAATCCCTCAATGATTTAAATTGTTTATATGAAAGTTCAAATTTCTTTAGTTGATTAAATCTTTTTTTATCAATTTTTCTAATAAAATTTTCTGTTCTAAATGTTTGAAATTTTACTGCGTCAGCTCCAGCTTTGGCAGCAAGTTTAACCATTTTTTTAGCATTATTAAAATTACCTTCGTGATTATTGCCAATCTCAGCAATTATAAAAACTTTTTTCTTCAAGTTAAAATTTTTTAGTTTCATTAAATTTTGAAAACAATTATTTTAAGTTATCCCAAAATTCTTTATACCAAGAAATATATTTAATATATCCTGTATCAATTGAGTTGACAGGTTTATAATCAAGAAGTTTTTTTGCTTTTGTAACATCTAGTGTTCCTCTCTCTGGCATAAATTTTTCTCTTTCTTTATAAAAAATTTTAATTTTTGGAAATTCATTTTTTAATATTTCTGTTAATTCATTAATTTTTCTTGATTTTCCATAAGTTAAATTAAAAGTTTCATTTAATGCCTTATCTTTTTCACAACATAATCCTATGCCTGTAATTAGATCTTCAATATATGTAAAATCTAATTTTTCTTCGCCATCACCATTAATTGTAATATCAATTCCTTGGATTGCATTTTCAATAAATATTTGACCAACACGCCTACTTACACATCTTTCTCCATACAATGCTGATGGTCTTATTATAGTATAAGGTAAATCAAAAATTTGATTATACGCTTTGACTAACAATTCACCTGAATATTTTAATGTACCATATATCCCAATTGGTTTACAGGGTGACTCTTCATTTACATCTTGTGAATCAAAATTTCCATAAACCATACTTGAGGACATATAAATTGTATGTGTTTTATTTACTCTTGCGTAATCTAACGTGTTTTCTAAAGTCCTAAAACTATGATCAAAAGTACTGTGAGGATCCTTATTTGATTTATTTGCATGAGAAACAGCTGCTAAGTGTATAATTATATCCGGTTTAATTTCGTTATAAATTTTAGAAACTGCATGATAATCTCTTGCATCTTGAATTATCAATTTAATTTGATTAGAGTTTAATAATTCAATTCGATTATTTAAAATTGATGAATATAATTTTTTATTCTTAATTTCATTATCTGCAAATGAAAGAATATTATTTACTGCTAAGCTATCAATTATTACTGGAATTGCTCCCTTATTTTTTAGATGAATTGCCAGATTATGACCTATAAAACCACATCCACCTACAAGTAAAATTTTTTTATTTTTCATATTTAAACTAATTTAATTATAGTGTCACAAATTTTATCTACTTCATTAATTTTCAATTTTGGATACATTGGTAAGGATATGTTTCGTTTTCCATAAATTGATGCAAATTTGAAATTTTTTAAACTTAAATTATATTTTTTTTTATAAAATGTCATTTTAGGCAAAGGATTTGAATAATGTACGCTTACTCCAATTTTTTTTCTTTTTAGTTCTCTCAGAATATTGTCTCTATTTTTGCAAAAAATCTGAAATACAAAATAAGAACTATCCTTAGAATAAGGCATAAATCTGATGTTTTTTACTTTAGAGAAATTTTTAATATATCTTTTTGCAATTTTATGTCTTGTTGCTAAGTTTTTTTTATATTTTTTAACTTGGTTATAGCCTAATGCTGCTTGGAAATCTGTCATTCTATAATTGAAACCTAAAGACTTTACATCATAATCACCTTGTTTTTTTCTATCTTTAATGTCTTTATCAATTCCAAAAGCTTTAAGTTTTCTTATTTTATCATAAAAATTTTTGTCATTAGTAATGACTACTCCACCTTCACCTGTTGTAATTTGTTTTGTTGGATAAAAAGAGAAACTTCCCGAAACTCCAAAGTTTCCTGCATGCACGCCTTTAAAAAAACTTCCCATAGCATGAGCGCAGTCCTCTAATACTTGTATTTTATTTTTTTTGCAAAAAGTCATAATTTTTTTCATATCACATGGATATCCTGCCATATGAACAACTATTAACCCTTTAGTTTTTTTGGTAACTTTTCTTTTTAAATCAATTAAACTTATATTACCTGATGGATAATCAACATCAGAAAATATTGCTTTTGCGCCTGTATATTCTACAGCATGAGCAGTAGCGGTATGTGTTTGAGCTGGAATAATTACCTCGTCTCCTTTTTTGAAACCAGCAGCTAAACATGAAATATGCAAACCAGCAGTACAACTAGATACTGAAACTGCATATTTTGCTTTAGTAAACTTCTTTATTTCATTTTCAAAAAGTGAAGTATATTTTCCATGTGTCAACCAACCACTTCTAATTATTTTTCCTACAAGATTAATATCTTGCTTAGAAATGTTAGGAATTGAAAATTTAATTTCTTTCATAATTTATAAATAATCTATTTTTATTTTTTTATTTAATTTGACTGATTTATCTACCGCAAAACAAATTGTCATTAAATCTATTTGTTCTTTTAATGAAATTAGTGGTTTTGTATTTTTTATTTTGATTGTGTCAATAAAGTTTTGTATAAGTTTTTTTCTATTTTTTTTATCTGGATAATTAGCGTTAATTTTTGAAATTCTATCTTTATTTATAACATAAGAGCCCATTCTAGAATTAACTAATGTCTGATTTTCTAAAAAAATCTTTAATTCATGATAATGATCATAAATTGCAGCTCCATTTGCAGAAACTTTTACCAAAATATTATTTGGAAAATTAAAAATCATTGTTATCAAACTATTTTTTTTAAATGAGGTATTTTTAGTTATTTTGTCGTTTCCCACAGCATAAACAGAAATAGGTTTTAAGCCTGTTAACCAATTAATTAAATCAATAATATGAATACCGGCTCCTAATGTTAAAGAATATTCTTTAATTTTAGATCTCCAACCAAATAATTTTTCTTTTCTACCCCAAATATAATCTCCCTCTATATAAAAAATTTTTTGTTTATTAATTCTCTTTTTAAACTCTTTAAATAAAGAATTTGTTCTTAAAACTAAATTTGAAGTTAACTTAATGTTTTTATTTTGTTTTGATAAAAGATATATCTTCTTTAATTGATTGAAATTTAAACATAGCGGTTTTTCTATAATCATATTTTTTTTATATTTAAAACATTTTAAAATTTGATTAAAATGGAATTGATCATAACTAGCAATTGAAACTAAGTTTATTTGTTTATCTAAAAAAATTGCATCTTCATCAGATGTGACAATCTTATTCGGATATTTTATTTTTAATTCTTTAATTTTATTCTTTTTTTTCTCACAGATTATTTTTACCATTGAATTTTTATAATTATCTATGGCCTCTAAGTGTTTCTGACCTATTCCCATTCCAATAATTGCTGCTACGATTTTCATTATTTTACAAAATATTCAAAAATTTTTTTTTATTTATTTTACTTAATATATTTTTTAAATCTTTTTTTGTGTCAATTGATTGTTTAATTTTTTTATTATTTCCCATATATATAAAGTTTTTAATGTGAAATTTTTCTGAATTGTCATAAAAATACTTTGTGACGTGTTCTTTATCTTGTTTAGTAAATTTTTTAATATTTTTTTTTATTATAGATGTTTTGATAATTTCAACTGACTGACCTTGGGGAAAGGTTCTTGGAAATACATTTGTTACTAAATCATATTTTTTTTTTGAATTTTTAAAAATTTTAATTGCTTTTTCTATTATTTTATAATCAATTAGCGGACTATCACCACTTATCCTTATAAAAAAATTTTTTTTATATAACCTAGCTGTTTTGTACAATCTAAGTGCTACATTATTCAAATCACCTTTAAAAAAATTAATTTTATTTTTTTTTAAATAATCAAGTAAATTTGTTTCATCTCTATTTGATGATGTCGCTACCACAATATTTGATATTTTTTTTGATCTTTTTAATCTGTTGACTACGTGTTGAATTAAAGGAATCCCATATATTGGATATAAAACCTTTTTTTTGAATCTTTTTGAACTTGTTCTCGCCTGAATAATTGCCAACAATTTCTTATACTTTTTAAAATTATTTATTTTAATAAATTCATTAGCCTCTAACGACTCTATTATCAATATGATATTTTCCTCTACAATCTATAATTTTTTTTGAATTTTTTTTTATCATTTTGTAATCAAATATATCATGATCAGTCATTAATATTACTATATCATACCTTTTTATTAATGAGGGATACAATTTACTAATTTTTTTTAAGTATTTGTATTTTTTAGTACTTATTTGATTTTTTATATGTGGATCACAATAAGCTAGATTTTTAAAATTATTGTTATTTAAAGTCTCCGCTAATTTTAATGAGGCAGATTCTCTTATATCATCCATATTTTTTTTATAAGCAAATCCCAGAATTAAAATCTTTGTCTTGATCTTTTTAATTTTTAAGTCGTTTATTATTTTAAAAACTTTCTTTTTTATAAAATCTATAACTTTAGAATTTGTTTCAGCTGATAATTTTATAAAATTTGCAGATATGCCAATTTTTTTTGCTTTCCAATATAAATAATGAGGATCAATCGGAATACAATGCCCACCAATTCCTGGGCCTGGATTAAAAGGTCTAAAACCGTAAGGTTTTGTGCTTGCTATCTTTATGACATCAAAAATATCAATTTCCATCTTATCAGCTACGAATTTCATTTCATTTATAAAGCCAATATTTACAGCTCTATAAATATTTTCTAACAATTTAGAAAATTCAGCAATTTTAATGCTATCTGCTTTGACAATTTTTAAAAATACCTGTTTATAAATTGATGATATTATTTCTAAGCACGCTGATGAGTGGCCACTTACAACTTTAGGGATTAATGAAATTTTATTTTCATTTACTCCAGGATTAATTCTTTCTGAGGAAAAACCTACAAAAAAATCTTTTCCAATTTTGAATTTATTTTTAATTTTTTTAATAACTTCTTGTTCTGTAGTGCCTGGATAACTTGTACTTTCCAAGACAACAGTTTGTCCTTTTTTAATATATTTTGAAATATCTTTTACAGTTTTTCTGATGTAAGAAAGATCAGGAATATTTTTATTCTTTAAAGGAGTTGGAACACAAATTATTATAATATCACACTCCGAAATGTTTTTATAATCACTAAAGCATTTATTTCCTTTTTTATTTAAGAGTGTAATATTTTTATTAGAAATTCGTTCTATATATGAGTGGTTTTTATTTATAGAGTTAATTTTTTTATTATCATTATCAAATCCAAAAATTTTAAAACCTTTTTTTGCAAATAATAAAGCTAGAGGCAAACCCACATAGCCAAGACCGATTATACCAATTCTAGCCTTTTTTTTTAAAATTAAGTCAATAATTTTTTTTTTAAATTCTGTAGTTTTAATCTTCATAAATAATTTTTTTAATATTTAAGCATTTCAATTATATTTCTTTGGGTATAAATGATATATATTTTTAACAATATTTTCTCTTTTAAAATTCATTTTTTTATACATTTTTTTTGCACTAAAATTATGATCATATGTTCCTGCAACAATCGTCTTATACTTATTAAAAAAAAAATTACTTGAATAATTTATTAAAGTTTTTGCTACACCTTTTCTTTTAAATTTATTTCTCACTAATATTTGATCTATTCTCAAATTTTTGTTTTCTTTTATCAAAAGCATAAAGCCTAAAACGATTTTTTTTTTAACCGCAATAATTAAATAATCACCTCTTTTTTTTATAAAAAAATTTTTTAACCAAATAGATCTATAAATCTTAAGAAATTTTTTACTTATTAAGGGATCTTTTTCAAACCTTGATCCATAAGGATTTTCTTTACAAATTTTGATTATGCTGTTTATATCTTTTCTTTGAGCAAACCTGCACTCGAAATCCAATTTTCTATTGTTAAGTATTTCTTTTTTAAACGTTATTAATTTAGATTTCATCTTTATATCAAAATTCTTACAATCTTTTGCACTTAAGTGATTGGTAGTTTTTAAAACTAAAAGAAAATTATTATTTATTTTATTAAAATGATCTATTTCATTTTTACTATTTATATTGTAGCTAGGATATCCAAGTATATTTGAA
>CACJBQ010000003.1 GCA_902591695.1 uncultured Pelagibacteraceae bacterium
CCATAAAGACATATTTGTATGACAACCACTTGCAGAAACACCCATAAATGGCTTCGTCATAAAGCAAGCTATTAAATTATGTTCTCTTGCAACTTGAGCGCAAATTTGTCTGTAGGTTGATAATCTATCTGCGTTCCTTAAAACGTTATCATAGGTCCAATTTAATTCTAATTGACCTGGCGCATCTTCATGGTCTCCTTGAATCATATCAAGACCCATTGCTTTAGAGTACTCAATAACCTTCATAAATACTGGTCTCAATGACTCAAACTGATCTATGTGATAACAGAATGGTTTAGAAAAACCTTTACCTGTAGGAGATCCATCCTCATTTTTTGTTAACCACATCATTTCAGGCTCAGTACCAACTCTTAATTCTAGACCATGTTTTTTCTTAAATTCATCCATAAAAATTCTTAGATTTCCTCTGCAGTCTGAAGTTAAATGACCACCTGGATTTTTCCTTTCTTCTCTGTTTCTAAAACAAGTTACAAATACTCTTCCAACTCTTTTATCCCATGGTAATTGAACAAAAGTTTCAGGATCAGGTATTCCAACAAGCTCCATAGCTTCTGGACCATAGCCAATGTAATTGTTGTGACGATCTAAAAATAAGTTTGCAGTTGCTCCGTAAACTAATTGAAATCCTTTTTCTGCAGTTCTTTCCCAATGATCTGCAGGTATACCTTTACCAACAACTCTACCTGTTACAGAAATGAATTGATAATAAATATATGTGATGCCAAGTTCATTAATTTTTTCTCTGACTTTTTTAACTAATTTTGCTCTACCTGGCTGATTAACATGTTTTTCTAGATCTGTCATTTTCACCCCTCAATGAATTTAATTTATTCAAACGTAGCTGAAAAATTTATTTGTGTCTAGGCTTAGAGTCTAGCTCCAAGGAAACGGACTGTTCGAAGTAGGGTGAAGTTCTCCCTTCTCGTAACGGTTGAATCTAAATGGTTTTAACAAATCACTTTCAGTACCAAGAATTTCTTTTGCAACAAGCTCACCAACACCGATCATCTTGTATCCATGGTTTGCATCTGCAATCATGTAAACATTTTCAAAAAACCTATCAAAGATTGGAAAAGAGTCTGGCGTCATGCATCCAAGACCACCCGATGGTCCTTTTCTATACAAATCAGATTTACCTTCAAATCTTTTTTGACAATGGGCTAAAGCTGAACACCACATTTCACTAAATGCATCAGTAGTTTGATACTCAGGAGACTCAATCCCATAAGGATCAACATTAACTTGATCAAAATGTTTTTTGACTATGTAAGGTGAAGTACCACCTTGAACACCTAATCCATCAATATCAGGTTTATAATAAATTCCCCAAATTTTATCTGTTAATAATTTTTTAGTTTTGTCTGAATATAATGGAGCAGTAGAGTCAACATGAACTACAGGCGGTTGCTTTCCATCATTTGTTTTCAAAAAATCTGGTTCAACACCAATAACACCTTCTTGTAACATCCAGTATGTCCACATATCAGTTTCATGCATTTTTCCATCTTTACCTTTTATGTTAGCTGTTTTAGGTAACTCTAACATATTCCAAAAATCTCTTGCCCAAGGACCTGCACCGATAACAACCTGTTCACATTCAATTATGCCTTTATCCGTTTCTACTCCTGTAACAGCTTGACTGTTACTTCCTTTTTTAAATCCTGTTACCTTTACACCTTTCATCACTTGAACACCATTTGATGTAGATTTACTCTCAAGTGCTTTAATTGAATCTTTGTTAAATGCGTATCCACCTTTTTTTTCATGAAGTACAGAAGTGATACCTTGCGCCTGCCAATCATCAAAAATACCCTTCATATAATTAGAACAATCTTTTTCACCTTCGATGAAGACAGACTCGTATCCAATAGCTTTTTGTTGTTCATAAATAGTTGCAACATCTTCATGCATTACCTCAGGTGATATTTGCATATAACCAACTGGATTGTATTTAAATGCTTTAGGATCACTCTCCCAAACAGAAACTGAGTGAGCCATTAATTCTCTCATCGCTGGTTGGAAATAATTATTTCTTACAACACCACATGCAATACCACTTGCACCAGCTGCAGTATCTTTTTTTTCTAATACAATTATGTCACCAGGATTTTTGTATGTTTCTGAAAGTTTCCAAGCAGTACTTAGTCCATGAATTCCACCACCGATGATAACTACTTTTGCTTTCGAAGGTAATGTCGTCATAACAAAACATTATTTTTTGGTACGGGTAATTAATATAATTATTTATAGAACTAAAAATTATATATAAAAAATAGATACTTAAATTTTTATTAAAAAATGGCTAATAACTTATGTTTTTTAAAGTTACTAAATAATCATTAAACTCTTTTATAAATGATTCACTTGGCATTATATTTTTTATTCTCTGGTCTGCTGAAGTTTTTTCAAGTCTAAAGAATCCTTTTTCACAAGCTTCTGTAATTATTAAAGCTGATTTAGGTCGAGAGGTTTTAAAAAGTTTTGTTTTTAATTCTTCAACTGATAATTTTTTACCTTCTTTATATGCAGACATTACTAGCAACATCATATGATAATGGGACGGTGATTTTCTAAAAAAATAGTTACTTGATGTATGAGATTGCCTCATTTGATCTTCCCAAAAATCTAAGAGCGTTTTCTTTTCTTTTGGCATAGCTATTAAGCTTTTACTCTCGATTTAGTTGGATCATAAAAAGGAAAACCAACTACTTTTGCCCCAATTCTTTTTTGATGACCGTCAATTTTACCAATCTCTACATCGGTACCGATCTCAGAGTATTGAACGTCTATTCTACAAAGTGCAATATTTTTATTTAAAGTAGATGACAAGCATCCACTTGTAACTATACCAATTTGAGATCTGCCTATATGAACACAGTCTCCATGACCAGCTATTTCTTTGCTAGCAAGTTCCAATCCTACTAATTTTTTTTGAGGGTTTGCCTTTCTTTTTACTAATTCCTCTTTACCAATGAAATCTTCCTCTTTTGTTTTCAATGGAACAGCAAAACCTATGCCAGCTTCAAAGGGATCTTGTTCACCGTCAAACTCAGCACCAAATAAAATTAAACCTGCTTCAATTCTAAGTTTATCTAGAGCTGCAAACCCAGCTGGAATAAGTCCATCATCTTTACCCGCTTCCATTAATTTATCCCAAACTTCTGGCGCGTGTTTTGGATGACACCATATCTCGTACCCTAACTCACCAGTATAACCAGTTCTCGAAACAATTAATGGTATACCTTGAAGTTCTTCTATTCTACAAATTGTAAATCTAAACCAGCCCAACTCATCTATCGAAGGCTGTGTTGGTGGTGTAAAGATTATTTTTTTTAAAATTTCTCTACTTTTTGGACCTTGCAAAGATACATTACTAATTTGGTCAGTGGAGTTTTTAACAATAGCATTAAAATTCTTTTTTTTTGCAATTTCTTTAAGCCATTCACCACCATACTCATCTCCACATATCCACCTAAAACCTGTTTCGCTTAATTTTAAAAGAGTTCCATCATCAAACATCATTCCATTTTCATAACACATTGCTGAATAAACCACCTGACCTACAGAAAGTTTTTTTATATTTCTTGTAAGAGTATAGTTCATTAATTCTTCTGCATCGGGACCTATTATTTCAAATTTTCTTAATGACGATAAATCAATTAGCACTGCATTATTTCTGCAAGCATTATATTCATTGACCAACCCATGTTTAGTGTAATCATTTGGAAGCCAAAAGCCTCTAGCATCAACAAAGTTTCTAGTTAATTTTGAAGTTTTTTCATAAAACCCAGAATTTCTAGTTAGTTTATTTTCAGAGTCTGTTTTCATTCTAAAACCAAATGATTTTCTAAATTCTTTATTTTTGTCATAAGTTCTAACAAATATATTAGTAGGATTCCATGAATTACACGGATCTATATCACTTGGACATGCAGTTGTTCCTATTGTTAAATCTTTTAAAGCTTTAAACATTACATAGTCACCAGGTCTTGAATAAGATTCATCAGAAATAACAGAATTTAATCCTCCGGCAGAAGTGTTAAAAAATAAATTAATTGCATGCCAACCTTTTTGTTTCTGAACACCGTATTTTGACATACTTTCAGTTAAATTATCTGAACAATTTGGATGACCAAAATATCCTGCGTCTTCATAATATTTAGATGTACATGCTAGATTAAAAGTATCGTGTTTACCTACAGTATCTCTTATAACTTCTACAAGAGGCTCATGGTCTGTATCATAAAATTTAGAGTGTAATCCAGGTCCAGGAAAAGTATTTCCCATAAATGTTCTGGTCGTTTGCCAGTCTAATCCCTTTTCAATCCCTTTTTCTAATTTTTTTGTATCAAATGCTACGAAGTCAGAACACTGTCTTCCAGTTGGACTAATTACCTGAATATAATCTCCTTCTTTTACCTGGTAAGATATAGATGTTTCTTTTTTTATGTTTTCTTCATACAGAGGTTCAAATACAGGATCTGGAATTACATTTAGTTCCTTATCATTTATGATTTTAAATCTCTTGATAAAAATCGTTAAATCACTTGGAGGATTTTGATTTGTAATATCCATATCATCGCCAGGTGCAGCAAAAATAGCAAAACATTTATCTTTTGATTTAAATTTCATGCTTTCTCCCGCTTTAGTATCAGGATCAAATATGATTGAAGATTTAGAGTCTGAGATATTTAAGTTTCTTTTTTTTAATTGATAATTTGTTGCTAATATCGTTTCATCTTTACCATTAAGAATATTTTTAATGAAATTTTTTTTATTGTTTGATTTTAAATTTAAAATTCCAACATCAGATTTACCATCTTTGTTAAAACAAAGTATTTCACAAATTTGATTACCCTCATTGTTAATAATTTCTAATTCATCATCAGGAAAAATTTGAAAAGCAGTAAGAGCACCACCATTAACAACATGTCTTTCAACTCCAGGTGGTAAAATATTTAAACCAGGGTATTTAATATCTTTACTTGTTCCTAACATTTTAATTTTTTAAATATTGTTATATTTTTTATCATCATTTTTATTGTTTAAATATATATATATTTTTTAGAACTAATAATTCTTTACCTTCCTATTCGTTTTGTCATAGACTAATAAATATTAATATTAATAGAGGGGTATACATGAAAAAAATAATATCATTACTATCTGCTCTAGTGATTTCTGTTGTAAGTTTTGCGGGAATTTCTAACGCTGATAGCAAGAAGCCTATCGTTATCCCAACTCATAACTGGTCAAGTCAAATTGTAATGGCTTATGTTATTGGTGGGATTTTCGAAAGTATGGGCAATAACGTTAAATACGTTAACGCAGACTCACAAGCAGTTTATGAGTCAATTAGAATTGGAGATGTAACTATATCTCACGAGGTATGGGAATCTGCATTTGGTAAATCTTTTACTACTGCTTTAGATAAAGGTGGTTTATTAGATTGGGGTGATCATGAAGCAAGAACTCTTGAGGATATGGGATATCCAAACTGGGTTACTGACAAAGGATTATGCCCAGGTTTACCAGACTGGACAGCCTTAAAAAATCCAGATTGTGCTAAAAACTTTACAACACCTGATTCACCAGATGGAAAAGGTAGAATGTTGGAAGGTCCACAAACTTGGCATGGTGACTTAATTCCACAAAGGGTTGATGCACTAGGTTTAGGTGATTTATGGTGGGTTAAATTTGCTGGAAGTGCTGATGCACTTTGGGCAGAATTAGCAGCAGCTGAAAAAGAAGGAAGAGGAACAATCATTTTCAACTGGACGCCTAACTTTACGGATGGTGCTGGTTTCACATTTATTGATTTCCCTCCATACACAGCTGGTTGCAGACCAGAAGATGGTGGAGATGGTAAATGTGGTTCTCCTGATGGATACTTGAAAAAAGCGGTTCATGAGGATTTTCCAAAAACTCATCCTAAAGCAGCAGCAACATTTAAGAAAATGTCTTTCTCTACAAGTCAAATTGGTGCAATGGCAGCTTTAGTTGACGTTGACAAAATGACTCACGAAGATGCAGCTAAAAAATGGTTAGCTGATAACGAGTCAGTTTGGAAAGCATTTACTAAATAAGGATTAAAGTTAAAAATTTAAAATCTCCCCCAACTTGTTGGGGGGGATTTTTTTTTATATGATTTTGTGTAAAATAAATTCATGAAAAAATTTCTACTTTTTATATTTTTAAGCTTTTTAATAAGTTCTTCTGTATTTGCCCGAAGCACCGGTTGCAAAGAGGGTAATTGTGATAATGGTTATGGTAAGTGGGTTTACACTGATAAAACCACTTATGAAGGGGAGTGGGTTTCAACAAAAAAACAAGGAAAAGGTGTAGAGACTTGGCCAAACGGATATATTTATAAAGGTGAATTTAAAAATAGTGTTTGGAGTGGAATTGGAACGTTAATATTTCCTGACGGCTCTACTTATGAAGGGGAGTGGGCTAATGGTTTTATGAATGGTCAAGGAACATTTACTTGGGCTGATGGAAAACAAAAAACAGGTATTTGGAAGAACGGTAAGTTACAAGAATAATGTCTGAAGAAAATTATATTAATAAAATAAAAAATTTACCTGAGTCTTTGAGACAATTTATTGGTCTTATATCTATTACTCTAATAGTAATTTTATCTTTTAGTATTTTAAATGGAATTTTTGGACAAGGTGATGATTTAGTAAAAAGAATGAAGTTAGAAGAAGAAAGAATTGCTGAAGAAAAAAAACTAAGTGAGTTAATATCTAAACTACCCTCTGGAATATTGGTCTCATTTGATGGAACTGATCACTACAAATTAACAGATGAAGTATATGAGCAGGTTTGTAAAGCTACAAAACTAATTCCTCAAAGAGCAATAATGGGAGCTAATTTCTTAAATTTTAGAGCACATGAGCTTTATACAATTAATGGAAATAAAATTGATGAGACTTTTGTCAAATGGGATGAAGAAAAAAACAAATGTTTTGCAGGTTTTACAGTTAGTGGAAACAATGTAGGTGTTGATGAAAGTATTACTATAAGTGGAGAAGCTTTAAGTTTTTTAAGTACTGGAATTGATACTAGAGTTTATTTTATTAAAAATTTTTAATGAGGAAAGGCAACAATTATTAACATTTTAATTTTATAGAATTTAATATAACTTTAAAACAATTTATGTCTGAGACTGTAATAAAATGCGAGTCGGTTTATAAAATTTTTGGAGAAAATGCCAAAAAGATGCTTGAAGAATCTAATGGCAATGTAGATGCAAAAACCTTTCAGGAAAGAGGATGTATTGTTGGAGTAAATAATGCTTCTTTTGAAGTTGCAAAAGGAGAAATGTTGGTAGTAATGGGTTTATCTGGTTCTGGTAAATCAACACTTCTTAGATGTATTTCAAGATTAACGGATGCTACTGGTGGAAAAATTTTTATCGAAGGTCAAGACTTATTAGAATTAAATAATAAAGAGCTTATTGAGCTTAGAAGAAATAAAATGGGAATGGTTTTTCAAAGCTTTGCTTTGTTACCTCATAAAACAGTTGTTGAAAATATTGCTTTTCCACTTCAGATAAAAGGCACTAATACTGAAGAGAGCATTAGTAGAGCAATGGAAATGGTAAAACTAGTTGGACTAGACGGAAGAGAGAATTATTTCCCAAGAGAACTTTCAGGTGGACAACAACAAAGGGTAGGAATCGCAAGGTCATTAGCAGTAGAGCCTGATATATGGTTTTTAGATGAACCTTTTTCTGCATTAGATCCATTAATTAGAAAAGAAATGCAAGACGAGTTTTTAAGACTTCAGGAAAAATTACAGAAAACCATCATGTTTATTACTCATGATTTTGATGAAGCATTAAAGTTAGCTGATCGAATAGCAATCATGAAAGATGGTATAATTGAACAATTAGACACACCTGCAAATATTGTACTAAATCCAGCAACTGAATATGTGAGAAAGTTTACTGAAGAAGTACCGAGAGAAAAAGTTTTGATTATTGAGGATGTAATGGATGCCTCAAGTAAAGATAATTTAGGAGATTTAAAAGTATCAAAAGATGAAATTATAGAAAATGTTGCAGAAAAAATACTTACTCAAGAAAAATTAGTAGGAGTAGTTGATTCAGATAATAATATTGTAGGATCAATTAAACCTTCAAAAATAATAGATACAGTTTTTGGAGGAAGAAAAAACGGAAGTTAAAATATGGAGTATTTAAAAAAATATCCAAAATTATTTCAATGGTTATTTTTATTAATTGTATTTTTTGCTTTATGTTTTGCTATTGATGTTCCCGAAACTTATAAATTTATAAGAGGACAAGCAGAATTTGTAAAAGATCCAAACCAAAGTGTTTACTTTTTTCTAGGCAAAGAAGTTAGGTATTATGCTTTCGATGTATTTTGGAGATTACCCCCGTTACTAGGTTGGCTGCCTATTTGGATAAACGACTCTTTATTTTTCTTAATGAATGAGTGGATGCCAATGGAGTTTTGGAATGAAGATACTCAAGAGTTTAAAACTCGACCAATACTTTTACAGATAAGTAGAAATTTAACTGCATTCATGACTTTTTTAATTGAATTAATTAGAGAAATTTTATTGGGGGGCTTAGAAACTATTGTTGCATTCACTAGTTGGGATTTTATTGATGCTTATCCTTGGTTAGAGTTACCAGGTTTACCTTGGACTATTGTTGCTGCTGGAGCGGCTATACTTTCTTATAAACTTAGCGGAAAAGGATTAGCTTTGTTTGCAGGGTTAACAATGATCTATATTTCTATATTTGGTCAGTGGAAACCTTCAATGCAAACTCTTTCTTTTATACTTGTTGCAGCTCCGCTATCATTTATTTTTGGTTTAGGTCTAGGAATTGCTGCTTATAAAAGTAAACGTGTTGAAAAAGCTTTGTACCCAATTCTTCTAGTAATGCAGACTATGCCACAATACGCTGTATTAGTTCCTGCACTTGTTCTATTTGGAGTTGGTGATCATGCTGCTGTAATCATTACAATGGTTGTTGCGGTACCACCAATGATATTATTAACAATATTAGGTTTAAGAGCTATACCACCAGAAGTTATTGAAGCTGGAAGAATGAGTGGTTGTACCAATTGGCAATTAATGTTCAAAGTACTAATTCCAACAGCAAGAAGAGATATTTTAATTGGAGTTAACCAAGTTATTATGGTTTGTTTTTCTATGGCAGTTATATCTGCGTTCATTGGCGCGAAAGGATTAGGATTTAATTTGTTGTTAGCACTTAATCAACTCAATATAGGTCTGGCACTTGAGGCTGGTTTATGTATTAGTTTAATTGCAATTTTACTTGATAAAATGTCTTTAGCATGGGCAAATAAACAAACAGATTATTTTGGTAATCTGACATTTTTCCAAAGGAATAAAAACGTAATATTTTTTGCAGCTTCATTCGTAATTGGAATAATTCTTGCGTACTTTGGGACTTTTATTTTCAAAGGTAGTTTTAATTACTTGTTTGAAATTCCTCATAATAAAGGAATATCAACAGCAGATTTTTGGAATAAAGGAGTTGATTGGATTTTTGATACTTTCTTCGTGTATATTAAAGCATTCAATACATGGTTAATCCAAGATGTGCTTCAGCCGATGAGAGCTTTGTACTTAAGAATGCCTGCAGTAGCTACATTGGTACTAGCAGTTGGTGCAGGATATTTAATTGGAGGAGTTCGATCAGCATTAGTTGTTGCTGCTTTGACTTTATTTATAGCATTAAGTCCATGGTGGGATAGAGCACTAGTAACGTTATACATGGCAACTTTTGGTGTAGTTATTTCTTGTTTAATAGGATTTACGGTTGGAACATTATGTTTTCAAAACAAAAAATCTGCAGCATTTATGCTAGGTGTTTGCGATATATTTCAAACATTCCCATCATTTGTATATTTAATTCCTGTAATGATGCTTTTTGGAATAACAGATACATCTGTTTTAATTGCTGTAATTGTCTATGCAACAATTCCTGCAACTAGATATACAATAGAAGGACTTAGAAGTGTTCCTGTTGGCTTACATGAAGCTGCAACAATGTCTGGCGTAAATAAATTTCAAAGATTAACAAAAATTGAGTTTCCATTAGCATTTCCACATATGATGCTTGGTTTAAATCAAACAATAGTTTTTGCTTTATTTATGGTGATAATTGGAGCTTTCATTGGAACAGAAGATCTTGGTCAATACATTTTAAAAGCACTTTCAGATAAAAATGGAGCAGGAATTGGTTTAACTCTCGGTATCTGTGTTGCATTTATAGGATTGATTTTTGATAATTTGATTAGAACTTGGGTTGGAAAAAGAAAAAAACATCTTGGCATAGCTTAGTATTTTGAAAAAATTTATAGTCTCCATTGATCAAGGAACGACCTCATCAAGAGTTGTTTTATTTGACACTAAAGGGAACATTAAATTTATTTCACAATATGAATTTAAACAATACTTTCCTAGAAATGGATGGGTAGAACATAATCCAAATGAAATTTGGTCGACAACACTTAAAGCATTAAAGCAAGTAATTAAAAAAGCTAAAAGTTTAAAAGGTAATATACTTACTATTGGAATTACAAATCAAAGGGAAACTACAATTTTGTGGAATAAAAAAACTGGAAAACCTATTTATAATGCAATCGTTTGGCAAGATAGAAGAACCCAGGAATATTGTAAATCTCTAAAGAATAAAAATTATGAAAATACTTTTAGAAAAAAAACAGGGTTATTTATAGATCCTTATTTTTCTGCCACTAAAATAAAATGGATTTTAGATAATGTTAAAGTTTCAAAAAAATTACTAAAAACTAATAATTTATTGTTTGGTACGGTGGATACCTTCTTGATCTGGAAATTAACCAAAGGTAAACAGCATTTAACCGAAGCTACCAACGCAAGTAGAACCATGTTGTTTAATATCAATAACAATAAATGGGATAATGAAATTTTACAGAAATTAAAAATTCCAAGGAGTATCTTGCCTGAGTTAAAAAATTCTGCAGATAATTTTGGAAAAACAGATAAGAGAGTTACAGGAAAAGAAATACCCATTTCAGCTGTTTTAGGAGATCAACAAGCAGCAGCTGTAGGACAAGCTTGTTTTGAAAAAGGATCTATAAAAAGTACTTATGGCACTGGTGCTTTTGTAATAATGAACACTGGATCAAAAAAAATAAATTCAAAAAATAAGTTATTAACTACAATTTGTTACCGATTGAATAATAAGACTACGTATGCTCTTGAAGGATCTATTTTCATAGCAGGAGCAGGCGTACAATGGTTAAGGGATAAAATTAAATTAATAAACAATGCTTATGAAACTGAAAAAATAGCTAAATCAACAAAAAGCAATAATGAAGTTTATGTTGTCCCAGCTTTTAGTGGAATAGGCGCACCTTATTGGAGACCTGACGCCAGAGGTTTAATAACAGGACTCACAAGAGATAGTGATTGGAAAACTTTAGTGAGAGCAACCGTCGAGTCTGTTGCTTATCAAAGTTATGACTTATTTTACTCAATGAATAAAGATGGTTTAAAGCCTAGAATAGTTAAAATTGATGGGGGTATGGTAGCTAATAATTGGTTCTCACAATTTTTGGCAGATGTAATTAATTTAAAAGTAATTCGACCTAAAGTCTTAGAAACCACTGCTTTAGGAGCAGCTTTGTTTGCAGGTTATCAAGTAGGAGAATTCAAATCATTAAATCAAATTAAAAATACATGGAAAAAAGATACAGCTTTTAAGCCGAAAATTAATAAAAAACTAAGAAATCATATATTGCATGGTTGGAAGCAAGCAATTAAAAAAACCTTAGCATAAAGATAAAAATGAAAAAAATATTAATTGTTGGTGCTGGAGCTATGGGAGCTGCTTTCTCAATACCATTGTTAGATAATGGTCACTCGGTTACATTAACAGAGCCATATAATTTTAAATTATTACAAAAATTAACCTTAAAAAAAAAAATTCACCCATCATTAAATGTAAATTTACCACAAAAATTAAAAATAAATAAATTTTCAAGCGACATCTTAAATCAGAAATGGGACTTAATTGTAATTGCTGTGAGTTCTATTGGAATAGACTTAATTGGAAAAAATCTTTCAAAAATTAAAAATAAATCGCCTATTTTAGTATTAACAAAAGGTCTTAAATTAGATGGTAGGAATTTAATTTCAATGTCTAGCCTATTAAAAAAATATAATAAAAATTTAAATATTTCAGTTTTGAAAGGCCCGTGTTTAGCAAAAGAATTAGCTAAAAAAGTTAAAAGTTTCACTGTTGTTGCGAACAAAAATATTAATACTGCAAAAAAAATTGGAAAATTAATTTCAACAAATTATTATCATACTGAATTTAGTAGAGATGTTAATGGAGTTGAATTTTTATCTGCTATAAAAAATATTTATTCAATGATCATTGGAGCTGGACAATGGCATAATACATCATCGGCTTTATTCCGGAAATCAATTGATGAAATGAAATATCTTGCAAATTATTTTAAAGGAAAAAAAGAAACTGTTTATGGTCTGGCAGGTTTAGGAGATTTATACGTAAGTGCAATGGGAGGAAGAAATAGTAAAATGGGAGAATATCTTGGAAAAGGCTATACTTTTACCCGGGCAAAGAAAAAGTTTATGAAAAATGATACAGTGGAAGGTGCTGATTTAGCAACAGAAATTGCTCCTTTTGTATTTAAAAAAATTAATAAACGAAAAGTTCCGTTAATGATCTCTTTATTAGAGGCAATTGTTAAAAACAAAAAATTAAAAATTAAATATTAATTTTCTATTTATTTAAAAAAGTTTTCATAGAGTCATCCATCGCTTTTTCCCAAGGTGTATGATGAATTGGTGCAACTGATCCAGTCACAGGAGATGAAAATGATTTATTTCTATAAGTTAGAATATCCTCTACTTTATGATGTTCCCATTCTTTGAAATGTTTCCTAATTAATTCAAAATCAATTTTAGGATAATCGGACATATCATGAAGTTCTTTGGTATACTCCGTTTGAAAATCAATCATTTGATCAGGATTTTCTAATTTTTCTTCCATTGAAACCCACTTATTAATGTCTTTATCTATTTCATCATTACTAGGCATTTTGATTTTCCCCATTATCACATCTCTTGCATACCATCCTTGACAATCAAACATATTAAATGTGTGAAACTGATCCTGCATACCTAAATATAAAAGTTTATGATTATCTTGCCACACAACTCCTTTGTAAAGTTTTGGTGGATATAATCTGTTATGTGTTTTTAATTTTAAGCTTTCATCTAAAAATGGGAAATGATGCAAATATCCTGTACACAAAATAACTACGTCAGCATTTTGTTCAGTTCCATCTTTAAATATGGCTTTTTTACCTTCTAACCTGTCTAAGTAATGAACTTCTTTCATACCTTTTGGCCATTTGAAACCCATTGGGTTATGCCTGTAACCGATTGTTACACTTTTAGCACCATACTTATTACATTGTAGAGCCACATCTTCTGCAGAATAACTGCTCCCTAAAACAATTACATCTTTTCCTCTAAATTCTTCAGCATCTCTAAAATCATGTGAGTGCATTATTCTTCCTGGAAAAGAATTCATTCCTTCATACTCAGGAATAAAAGGTACGGAAAAATGACCCGTCGAGACTACCACATAATCAAACGTTTCATTTAAAATTTTATTATTAACTTTGTCCTGGTAGCTAATTTCAAACTTATCATTTTTATAAACAGTATTTGTAACTCTTGTATTAAATTTAATCTTACTTTTTATATTTCCTTTGCTCACTCTTCCTAAAATGTAATCTTGCAGCACCTCTCTTGGAGGGAAAGAGGGAATTGGTTTTCCAAAATGTTCATCAAAAGAATAATCAGCAAATTCTAAACACTCTTTAGGTCCATTAGACCATAAGTATCTGTACATACTGTTAGGCACAGGATCTCCGTATTGATCTGAACCAGTTCTCCAGTTGTAGTTCCATAAACCACCCCAACTTTCTTGTTTTTCAAAGCAAACTATTTCTGGAATTTTTTCTCCTTTATTTTCTAAATGCTCAAATGCTCTTAAAATTGAAAGTCCACATGGACCAGCGCCTATGATTGCTACTTTTGACATAGAATTTTTCCTATCATTAATAAATTTATAAATATATCTTACTAACAATTTTTAAAAAAATAAAATTATATTTTGTTATGGGTATCAATTGGAATTATCCAACCACTATGTGGATAGGAGAAAATAGAATTGAAGATTTATCCTTAGCCTGCAAAGAGTTAAATATTTCAAATCCATTATTTGTAACAGACAAAGATTTAATTAACTTAGATTTAATAAAAAATATAATATTAAGATTAAAAAAAAGTTTTCAAAATTTATCTACTTTTTCTAACTTTACGGGAAATCCAATTGGAGAAAATGTGGAAGAAGGCGTTAAAGTTTATAATACCTCGAATTGTGATGGTGTAATAGCTTTAGGAGGCGGAAGTGGTTTAGATGTTGGAAAAGCTATAGCATTTATGTCTAATCAATCTCGACCGTTATGGGATTTTGAAGATATTAGTGATTACTGGACAAGAGCTGATAGTTCTAAAATTTCAAAAATCATTGCAGTTCCAACCACTGCAGGAACAGGATCCGAAACTGGTAGAGCATCTGCAATAATAAATAAAGAAACAGGTGCAAAAAAAATTATTTTTCACCCAAAAATGTTACCTTCGATTGTGATTTTAGATCCTTTACTTACATTAGATTTATCTCCAAGATTAACAGCAGCGACCGGAATGGATGCTCTTGCACATAATTTAGAAGCGTTTTGTGCACAAGGATATCATCCAATGGCTGATGGTATGGCAATAGAAGGAATGAAACTAATTAAAAATTCATTAATTAAAGCATTCACAAATGGAAAAGATGTTAAGGCTAGAATGGATTTACTTTCTGCTGCTTCAATGGGCTCGACTGCATTTCAGAAGGGACTGGGGGCAATTCACTCATTGAGCCACCCTGTAAATGGTAAATTCAATGTTCACCATGGCTTATCTAACGCAATTTTTATGCCTTATGTTTTAACATTTAATAAACCTTCAATTGAAAATAAAATAATATCGATTTGTGATTATCTTAATTTAAATAAAAATTTTGATAGTTTTTTAAATTGGATTTTAGACTTAAGAAATAATTTAAATATTCCGCATAAATTGTCAGATGTAATGGAATGTAATAATATTGATCTAGATGAACTTTCCTTAATGGCATTTGAAGACCCTTCAACAGGAGGAAATCCTAAAAAATTAAGTCAAAATGATCTAAAAGAAATGTATATAAAAAGCATTTCTGGAGAATTATTTTAATGAAAAAAATATTGATAGTAGAAGGAAACTTACGAGAAGAAAATCAAAGTTTTTCTGAGGCGGGAATTCAAACACATACAGAAAGCCTTAAAGATAGTTTAGCTTATTTCACAGATAAACTAGAAACTCACGTGGTTAACCCTTCCTCAGATGAAAATATTGACAAAAATATTGACTCACTTGAAAGCTACGATGGTATTATTTGGGGAGGAAGTAGCCTGAATATTTATAACAATACTCCAGAAATAAAAAGGCAAATTGATTTTATGAAAGAGTGTCAGAAAAAAATAAAAAAAATTCTAGCAATTTGTTGGGGCATGCAAGTAGCTGTGACTGCAGCAGGAGGAGAGGTAAGAAAAGCGACAAAAGGATCTCATAGAGGGATTGCCTCAAATATAGAAATTAATGAAATTGGTTTAAATCATCCACTCTATAAAAATAAAGATGAAAAATTTAATACACCAGCATTTAATTTTGATGAAGTAGTTACAATGCCAGAAAATTCAATTTTATTAGCCTCAAACTCAATAAATAAGGTTCAAGGAATAAATTTCAAAGTTGGTAACTGTAATATATGGGGACTTCAATATCACCCTGAGATTACTTATAATAAAATGATCAATTTGATTATTTTCAGAAAAAAGAGACTTTTAGAAAAAGGTGCTTTTAAAGATGAGGATGAAATCGATAATCATATTAAATATATAGAAACTGAGAATAATAAATTAGATAAAGTCTCTAGAATGAGAGAATTGGAGAACTGGTTAGACTATCTAATTTTAGAATAAACCTTCTATTTCACCCTTGTCATTTAATTTTATTGAATCGGCTGCAGGAACTCTTGGAAGACCTGGCATTGTCATAATTTCTCCACACACAACAACTATAAATTCAGCACCTGAAGAAAGTCTTACCTCTCTTACAGGCAAAACATGACCTGTGGGTGCACCTTTTAAATTTGGATCTGTTGAAAAACTATATTGAGTTTTTGCAATACAAACAGGTAACTTACCGTAACCTTTTTCTTCAAAATCTTTTAATTGTTGTCTAACTTTTGTATCAGCTACCACTTCAGATGCGCTATAAATTTCTTGTGCAATTTTTTCTATTTTTTTGAATAACGGAAGATCATCCTCATATAAAAATTTAAATGTATCTTTTTTTTCTTCACAAATTTCTGTAACATTTTTAGCCAGTTCAATAGTTCCTTCACTTCCATTTGACCAATGAGTACATTTAGAGGCTTTTACTCCTTGCGTTTCACAAAAATCTAACAAGGTTTTCATTTCATCTTCAGTATCAGTAATAAAATGATTAACTGCAACAGTAACAGGTAATCCAAATTTTCTAATATTATTAATATGTCTACGTAAATTTACCATTCCCTCTTTGAGTGCTGATACATTTTCTTTTTTTAAATCTTCTTTAGCAACTCCACCATGCATTTTCAGTGCTCTTATAGTTGCAACAATGACAACACAATCTGGTTTTAGACCAGATTTTCTACACTTAATATCCAGAAATTTTTCAGCTCCCAAATCAGCTCCGAATCCTGCCTCTGTTACAACGTAGTCAGCTAATTTAAGTCCAGCTTTAGTTGCAATAACTGAATTACATCCATGAGCAATATTTGCAAAAGGGCCACCATGAATTATTGCAGGATTGTTTTCCAGAGTTTGAGTTACATTGGGTCTTATTGCCTCTTTAAGCAAAACTGTCATTGGACCTTGAGCATTTAAATCTTTTGCATAAATTGATTGCTTATCTCTAGTATAACCAATTGTAATATTTCCAATTCTGTTTTCTAAATCTTTTAAGTCTGTTGCTAAACAAAAAATAGCCATAAGCTCAGATGCAACTGTAATATCGAAACTATCTTGCCTTGGGTAACCATTAGCTACTCCTCCTAGATCAACAATAATAGATCTTAACGATCTATCATTCATATCCATTACCCTTCTCCAAACAACTCTTCTAACATCAATGTTAAGTTTGTTGCCCCAATAGATATGATTATCAATTAATGCAGATAATAAATTATGAGCAGATGTAATAGCATGAAAGTCACCTGTAAAATGAAGATTGATTTGTTCCATTGGTACTACTTGAGCATAACCACCACCAGCAGCTCCACCCTTCATTCCAAATGACGGACCAAGACTCGGTTCCCTTAAACAAACAATAGATTTTTTTCCAATTTTATTTAAACCGTCATTTAAACCAACAGAAGTTGTAGTTTTACCTTCACCAGCTGGAGTGGGAGTAATTGCAGTAACTAAAATTAATTTGCCATTCTCTTCTTTAAGAGTATTTAAATATTCCAAATTTATTTTGGCTATGTGTCTACCCATTGGACTAAAAGCAAAATTTTCATCTGGCACTCCAACCTCAGAAAGAATATCTTTTATTGGTTGCATCTTAGCTTCTCGAGCTATTTGAATGTCAGATTTTACTTCGTCCATAAATAATCCAAATAAATTAAAAGTTTTTTATCTGTGACTTCTTATCCTTTTTTGAGATATTTGGAAACTTCTAAAAAATATATATAAAAAAAATAAGCACTATTTAAATTGATTGTTATAAAATTATAAGATGCAAAAATATTCTATATTTAATCTTGTTAAAAACGCTTTTTCAAACCATGAAAATTGGGATTTGGCTTGGAAAGATCCAACACCCAAAGAGGAATATGATGTTGTAATTATTGGTGGAGGAGGCCATGGTTTAGCTACAGCTTATTATCTTGCTAAAGAACATAATATTACAAATGTTGCAATTATAGAAAAAGGATGGATCGGTGGTGGAAACGTAGGGCGTAATACTACAATTATTAGATCCAATTACATGCATGACGAAAATGGTTTGTTCAGTGAGTTTGGAATGGATTTATGGAGAAAGATGAGTCAGGATCTGAATTACAATGTAATGTTTTCTCCAAGAGGAATAATTAATCTTGCGCATTCTGATGCACAAATGAATGCATACGCGAGAAGAGGAAATTCTATGAGATTAAACGGAATAGATGCTGTTCTTTTAAATAGAGAGCAAGTTAAAGAAATTATTCCAATGGCTGATTTTTCTGAAAACGTAAGATTTCCTATTTTTGGTGGTTTGATGCAACCAAGTGCAGGCACAGCAAGACATGATGCTGTTGCATGGGGTTATGCACGTCAGGCAGATTCAATGGGGGTAGATATAATTCAAAATTGTGAGGTGATAGGTTTCGATGTTGCCGCTGGAAAAATAAAGGGAATAAGAACTTCACGAGGAAATATCAAAGCGAAAAAAGTCGGTATTTGCGTTGCGGGTAGCACAAATATTTTAGCAGAAAAATTAAATATGACATTACCAATAGAAACTCATTTACTCCAAGCTTGTGTTTCTGAGCCAGTTAAACCAGTTTTAGATAATGTAGTTACGTTTGGTGCAGGACACTTTTATGTAAGTCAATCTGACAAAGGCGAGATGGTAATGGGCGGTGATCTTGATGGTTACAATAGTTATGCTCAAAGAGGAAACTTACCAACATTACAACATGTATTAACTGAAGGTATAGCCATGATGCCATTTTTGAGTAAATTAAAAATGCTTAGAACGTGGGGTGGCATTATGGATATGTCAATGGATGGTTCACCTATTATCGATAAAACACACATTGACGGTTTGTATTTGAATTGTGGATGGTGCTATGGAGGATTTAAAGCTACACCTGCATCGGGTTGGACATTTGCTCATACTATTGCTCAAGATAGAGTGCATGAATTAAATGCAGGCTATAGCTTAAATAGATTTAATACTGGCCATCTTATTGATGAAAAGGGACTTGGAACAAAAACCTGGATATCTTAAATGCTTTACATAAATTGCCCACACTGTGGAATGAGATCTCAAAATGAATTTTCATATGGTGGTGATGCAAGCGTTAAAAGACCAGAACTTAATAAAGAAGTTTCTGATCAAGAATGGGATAATTTTGTTTACAATAGAAAAAGTTTAAGAGGAAAGCATTTAGAGCTATGGCAACATATTTCTGGATGTAGACAATGGATAAAGGTTGAGCGAGATACTGCAACCCATGAAATTTTTAGAACTTTTAAATCAGATGAGGAAGTTGCTTAATGACCCAAGCTTTTAGAATTGAAAATGGGGGATTAATAAATAGACATAAAAAATTATCCTTTAAATTTAATGGTAAAACTTACTTAGGTTATGAGGGTGACACATTAGCCTCAGCTTTATTGGCAAATGGAGTTCATTTAGTAGGAAGAAGTTTTAAATATCACAGACCTAGAGGTTTCTTTGGAGCGGGTGTAGATGAACCTTATGCAGTTGTTCAACTTTTTAGAAATGGTGAAACAGAACCTAATATTAAAGCAACAGAGCAGGAATTATTTGAAGGTTTAGAAGCAAAAAGTGTTAATTGTTGGCCAAGTGTCAATTTTGACATAGGTGCAATCAATAATTTTTTGAAAATTTTTTTACCAGCAGGTTTTTATTACAAAACTTTTATGTGGCCAAAAAGTTTTTGGTATCGAATTTATGAGCCTTTCATAAGAAAAGCAGCTGGTTTAGGTGTTGCTTCAACTAAACATGATAAAGAAAGATATGAACATAAATACGAATATTGTGATCTATTAATTGCAGGCTCGGGACCTTCAGGATTAGCTAGTGCATATGCTGCAGCAAAAAATGGAGCTAAAGTAATTTTAGCTGAAGATAAACCAAGATTTGGTGGATCTTTACTAACTAGTGATGTCAATATTGGTAATCAATCAGGAAAAGATTGGGCTGATGGCATAGTTGCTGAGTTAAAAACAATGCCAAATGTTGTTGTAAAAAATAGATCTCAAATTTTTGGATACTATGATCACAATATGCTTGTGATGTCTGAAAAAGTTAGTGATCATTTACCATCAACTAAAAAATATCACCCTAACAAAAGGTTATGGTACATTCGAGCAAAAGAAGTCTTGATTTCCTCAGGATCAATTGAAAGACCAATAGTTTTTGGAAATAATGATACACCAGGGGTAATGCTTTCTTCAGCTGCTAAAGAATATTTAAAAGTATATAGTGTTTTAGTTGGAAGAAAACCTTTGGTATTTACAAATAACGATAGTGGATATGAAACAGCAATTGAATTTAAAAAACATGGAGTAGATCCAGTTGTTTTAGACTCAAGAAAAAATTCTGAGTCAGAAATTATTGATGAAGCAAAAAATTTAGGAATTAATATTAAAAATTCATATGTTGTTGTTGCAGCACAAGGATACAAAAAAGTAAAATCGGCAGATATTGCAAGTATTTCTGAAGACAAAAAACAACTTGGTAAAATAGAAAATATACAATGCGATTGTATCTGTGTTTCAGGTTTTTGGACACCAACTATTCATTTAGCTTCACAATCAGGAAATAAAACAAAGTTTAAAGAAGAAATTGATGCATTTGTTACAGGACAATCAAAACAAAATGAAATTACTTTAGGTGCAGCTAATGGAGTATTTTCACTAGAGGAAACTTTAAAAACGTCATTTACAGCAGGAAGTGAATTATCAAAAAAAATTACTGAAAATGATAATAAGATACCTATTCCAAATGTTGTTGAGAAGAAATCTTCTCAGCATGATAAGTTTTGGTGTGTTCCATTGCCAAAAGGTAAAAATTATAAAAGATTTTTAGATTTTCAAAACGATGTAGCAGTATCTGATGTAGAAATAGCTTTAAGAGAAGGGTATCGATCAATTGAACACGTTAAAAGATATACCACTCTAGGAATGGCAACTGACCAAGGAAAAACAAGTAATTTAAATGGATTACAATTAGTATCCGAAATTGAAAATAAAGTTGTTCCTGCGGTAGGTCATACGACCTTTAGGCCTCCATATACTCCTGTTTCTATTGGAGCAATAGTGGGAAGAGAAGTTGGAAAACATTCAAAACCAACAAGAAAATCTCCAATGCATTCATGGCATGAAAAAAATAATGCAGTCTTTGTTGATGCAGGTGTTTGGTTAAGACCCAGGTATTATAAAAGAGGAAATGAAAATTTATTTGAGGGATCAAAAAGAGAAGCAAAAAATGTAAGAACAAATGTGGGTGTTTGCGATGTAACTACATTAGGTAAAATAGATATTAAAGGACCAGATGCAGCTGAGTTATTAAATAGAGTCTATACAAATGCATGGTTGAAGCTACCAGTCGGTAAAGCTAGATATGGTTTAATGTTAAGAGAAGATGGAATTGTAATGGATGACGGAACAACTACAAGAATTTCCGAAAATCATTATCATATGACAACGACAACAGCTCAAGCAGCAAACGTTCTTTCGCATTTAGAATATTATTTGCAACTCGTTTGGCCTGAATTAAATGTAAATGTAGTTTCAACTACAGAACAGTGGGCTGGAGCAGCTATCGCTGGACCAAAATCTCGAGATTTATTACAAAAATTATTTCCAAACTCTGATGTATCAAATGAAGGCTTACCTTTCATGGGCTATATGGAGGGAGATTTATTTGGTGTCAAAGCAAGAATATATAGAATTTCGTTTTCAGGCGAGCTTGCTTATGAGGTAAATGTTGAGTCTGATTATGGAAATTTTATGTGGGAAAAAATAATTGAAGTTGGTGAAGAATTTAATATTCAACCATATGGAACTGAAGCATTATCAACTCTTAGAATTGAAATGGGACATGTTGCTGGATCAGAACTTGATGGTAGAACAATTCCATTCGACAACGCCTTAGAAGGTCTTGTTAGTAAAAAGAAAGATTTTATTGGAAAAAGATCATTACAAAGATCTGCATTTATAGCTAAAGATAGACAAAGAATAGTGGGCGTAGTTCCATTAGATAAACAAACAAGTATACCAGAAGGCTCTCACTTAGTTAAAGATGACAAAGCACCGTTACCAAATCCAAAGTTAGGTCATATCTCTGCATCTTGTTGGAGTGTTGAATATGATAATCCTTTTTCTTTGGCAATTTTGAAAGATGGAAAAAATATGATCGGTCAAAAGCTTTTTGCGATGTCGCCACTTAAAAACAAAATAATACCAGTTGAGATAGTTTCATCACATTATGTAGACCCGAAAGGTGAAAGAGTTAGATCATGACATTAATTTCAGCTTTATCAAATGTTCATACAAAAGGTCAATTCGGAGATTATGAGGGTAAAAATGAAAATGATATACTTAAAATATCTGAAATCAAAAATTTATTAATTGTTCAAATAGTTCAGTACAAAAATTCTTCAGTTTCATTTGAAGGTATTAATATTGATGGTTTAAAATTAAAAAATGAACCTTTGGCCGTTGTATTTAATGAAAATACAAGGATTATGTGGAATGGACCAAAAAACTGGCTTTTAGTTTCTTCAAAAAAAGATTTAATAAAAAATGTAGTAGATGAATTTAAAGATACAGATTTTGCTGTAACAGATTTATCTCACTCTAGAGCTATTATAGAAATCGAAGGAAATGATACGATAGAAGTTTTGAAAAAAGGATGTCCTTTTAATTTTAATAAATTAAATAAAAACAATTCAATTAATTCAACTTATAATGGAATAGCTTTTACTGTAGATAGGTTGAGTGATGATCCAAATAAAGTAAGGATATTTGTGCTAAGAAGCTTTGGAGAGTCTTTATATCACTCTATAACAGATGCATCTCTAGAGTTTGGTTTTGAAACTATATAAACTAAAGTTTTCAATCTCTTGTTGCAATATAAACACCTATAGAAGTAATTAGAAATCCAATTAAATCTAAGTTAGTTAAACTTTCATTTAAGAAAAGCCATGCCATAAAAGCAGATGTTGCTGGAATTAAAAAAAATATAGAAACAGTTTTGCTAGCTGAATTATTTTTTATTAAAAACATCAATATTGTAAATGCACCAAATGATACTAAAAATATTTGATGGCTCATTGCAATTACAAATGTTTGTGAGAAATCAATATATGGATCAACAAACAAAATAATTATTGATAAATGAAACAAACACCCACCAAGAGCTTGATTCATATTACTCACAGACAACGGTAAGTTGTTACTTAATTTTTTTTGCCATAAAGTTGAAAATGTAATTGCTAATAAAGCTATTATTGTTGCTATCAATCCAGTTGCTGGTATTTTAGAACCAACATCAAAACCTAACACAAGTCCTGCACCAGCAAATCCCAACAAAACACCTATCCATTGTTTTTTAGATACTTTTTCATTTAAAATGGGACCACTTAATGCATTTGTGAGAATTGGTTGAAGGGTTACAATTAACGCTGCAATTGCTGTAGGCATGCCTATTGAAATTGAGTAAAAGACACCCCCAAGATAAAATCCATGAAACAAGACACCACTAAAAAAAGACTCAAAAAAGTTCTTTTTGCTAACTAAAATTTTTTGTTTTGAATAAATAGAAAATAAAAAAAAACCAAAAGCAACTATAGCAAATCTAAAAGCTAGAGCAGCAAATGGATCACTGTTGTCTATGATAGGTTTGGTCGTTATGAAAGCAGAAGACCATAAAAGTATAAATATAAAAGGAAATATTTTAATCATCATGTTTAATAAACAAATAAATTAAATAAAATCAAACAATTCAGTACCTATTATGAGCAAATTAGATGTAGCAATGAAATACCAAATCACCTAAAGTTCAGTCATGAAGTTTGGATTACTCAGAATTTTAACAATAATACTGTCCTTTTTCTTTCTGACAGGTTTTGTACCCATTCTTTCATTTGTTGGGCCTGGTGTAACAGCCCTTACTTCAGGTAATATCTATAAAGCAAGTGCTCAATATATAATTAATCAAAGAATAGAAAAAGAAACTGGGAAAAATTCCTTAACTTTAATTAAAGAAACGTTAGCCGAAGAAACAGATAAAAATATTAAAAAAAATTCGTTTGATGATGATTTAAGACAATTAGTTGAAACAAGATTAAAAATGACTAGACAAAAACTAGATAATCAAAATTTACAAAAACTACTTAAGAAACGAATTGAGGTTACTAAATCAATACTAGATTTAAATAACACTACTCAATAATATTTAGATATATCAAGTTTTCTTGTTTAGTTTCTTTACACCACATTTCATAGCTTTCACAAACCCTCCACAAGTGATCAAAGGCTCTCTGAGAAATTTCTAGTGGAAAATGACTTTTAGTATAATAAAGTTTTGGTATTTTCATTAAAAATTTTATCATTGAATTTTTTTGTAACTCTAAAAGTCTTAAAGTTTCTTCATTAATTTTTTTTTTAGTTATTTGGTCAATAAATTTATTATTCTTAAGTTCTAAAAACCACTTATCATGAAATTCTCCAGAACTTAAAATGTCATATTCCTTAGTAGTCATGAAAATTTCAAAAGCTTGTATATTATTGATTTCAGGGTTTTGTTTTTTAATTTCTATTATATTCGAATAAACAAACTCAGCAGCTCTCAACACATATGGTTTTTCAGTCTTGTTAGACATAAACTAATTTTTTATGCTTAACCATAGCTGAATGAGCTAAAATTAAATTAGGATCTAGGAAAACTTTTGAGGATTTTACATTTTTAAATGATTTAAATGCAAAAATTGCGATTGGGAGCTCTGTACAACCTAGAATGATTTTTTTACACTTCATTTTAATTAAGGAGTCAATTGCAGGCTTAATTGCTTTTGCTGCAGCCTTTACATTACCCATTTTAACAAATTTAATTGCTTTATTAACTGAAAATTTTTGTATTTTTTGAGATGGCTCTATCAATTGATAATCTTTTTCAAAAAATTTTTTATAAACTCCAGTTTTAAGAGTACCCTCAGTTGCTAAGAGACCAACTTTGGAGCTTTTCTTGCATTTTTTTTTTGTAAATTTGAAAACTTCTTTTGGCATATTGATTATTGGAATATTAACTTTATTTTGTAAATCATCGAACCAATAATGGGCCGTGTTGCAAGGTATAACTATAAATTTACATTTATTCTTTTCTAGAAGCTTACAACCTTTGAGTAAGCTCTTTAAAACTTTATTATATTTTGCTTTACTTTTTTTATTTGTAGATTTGTTTGAAAGATTTTTAGTTTGAGAGCCAATAGATTCAGGTCTACCAGGAATATTTGATTTATTATAAAGTATAAATAATGGATACTCTTGATCTATTTTTCCTCTATTTAAAACTGCAAGTTTGTTGCAAAAATCAAGACCTGCTTGAGTTCCCATTCCACCTAAAATTCCAATCATAATTTTGATTAATTTATTAATTTTTTAATTTAAATCTATAATTAATAATTGTGTTTAAAGATTGTTATTTAATAATGTATTGGCTGAATAATAAATTTTTTAAAGTTAAATAAATTTTTCAGCCAATAGGAAGTGTGAAATTATGCAGTTTTTAAGTTAACTGCTGAAGGACCTTTGGGACCATCTTCAACATCGAAAGTCAAAGCTTGACCCTCATCTAAACCGTTCATACCAGCATCTCTTACTGCTGAAACATGTACAAACACATCTTTTTCTTTATCTTCTCTTTCAATAAAACCAAAACCTTTGGTTGGATTGAACCACTTTACTTTACCTTGTAGACTCATATTTATCTTCTTACTTTTTGTTATGTTTAATTATTACTTATAATTAAGTAATATTGGCTTTCTTTAGATTTTATTGGGTTTTGTCAACAAAATAGATCAATAATTAAAAATAATTTTTTAAATATCATCAATAAGCATAGTTAAATAAACAGAATTGATGTCCTCTTTATAGTGCGCGAAAGGTTCGCATACTGTGAAACCAGTTTTTTTGAAAAGTTTTCTTGCTGGTATAAAAAAATC
This sequence comes from uncultured Pelagibacteraceae bacterium, assembly GCA_902591695.1. Classification (GTDB taxonomy): domain Bacteria; phylum Pseudomonadota; class Alphaproteobacteria; order Pelagibacterales; family Pelagibacteraceae; genus Pelagibacter. Next base: position 26,207 of record CACJBQ010000003.1, read on the forward strand.
ACCTGCTCCTGTTTCAATACTTAATCTTTTTATTTTAAGCTTTTTAGCCTCATTAATTAAATGATTGATTACATTAATCCCTTGGCCTTGCTCTCTAAAATTATCGTGAACTCTTATTGATTTAAATTCTCCATGTTCTTTATCCAAAAATTTTAAAGCACCACAGCCGATCAGTTTTTTATCATCCCATAAACTCCAAAATTTAATTGATGGATCTTTTAAACCAGGAATATCTAGGACGTGAGCACTTCCTTCTGGAGAAGCAGCTCTAAGCTCAACAAAATGTTTGGTAAGAAGATCATTAACTTCTGGATTATCAAAATTGCCTTCTATTGATTTTAACATTTATACTAAAGTTGTGATATGACCCATTTTTCTTTTTTCTTTTATATCTTTTTTTAAATAATCAAAGAAAAATTCATTTTCATTAAACTTTTGTATATTTCTATAATGAGTAATTTGATCACCAAGCAAATTCATCATTTTAGCATTAGATATTTTTTTTAAAGGAATTTGTTCCAAACCACATACAGCTCTTACATGATTTTCAAATTGACTCACATTGAAAGCATTTATTGTTAAATGTCCTGAGTTATGTACTCTGGGTGCAATCTCATTAACATAAAGATTATCATTTCTATCAATAAAAAATTCTACACATAAAGTTCCGACATATTTAAGCTCTTCAGCAATTAGCATTGCCCAATTTTTAGATTGATTAAAAATCTTTTCATTAATTTCAGCAGGTATTTTTGAATATTTTAAAATTTGATCTTCGTGAGAGTTTTCTATTGGTTCATAAATTTCATATTTATTGTTACTAAATCTTGTAATTATAATTGAAATCTCTTTTTTTAATTTTACAAGTTTTTCAAGAATGTATCCTTTTGAAAAATCAATATTCAATGAATTAAGTTCATTGCCTGATTTAATTGGATATTGACCTTTGCCATCGTATCCTAGCGTTGTTGTTTTGAGAATACCTGGTAAAAAATCTACTAAGGCATCTATGTCAGATTTTTTTTCAATCGAAACATATCTGGTTGTTCTAATATTTAATTTATTAACAAAATCTTTTTCAGCCAATCGATGTTGAATTAATCTATTAACAGAAGGCTTTGGCAAAACAGGTTTAAATTTATTTATTTCATTTAATGTTTCGTATGGAATATTTTCAAATTCATAAGTGACTAAATCAACCTGATTCATAAATTCTGATATCTTTTCTTTATTATCATAATTTCCAGTAACAAATTGATTACAAAAATTTTGCGCAGGCGAATCTATGTCATCACAAAAAACAACAGTTTTAACATTTAATTTTTTTGCTGCTATTGCTAGCATGCTTCCAAGTTGGCCACCCCCAATGATTCCAAGAGTAATTTCTGACATTTTATTTCGGAGATTTCTTTACAGATTTAGTTTGTGATGTTCTAAAATTTTTAAGTTTTTTTCGAACATTTGAGTTATTATTAGCAATTATTGCTGCAGCTAACAAAGCAGCATTAATGGCACCGTCCTCTCCTATAGCAAGCGTTCCAACAGGTATTCCTTTAGGCATTTGAGCTATTGATAACAAACTATCTAAACCTTTAAGTTTTTTACTTTCAACAGGAACGCCAAGTACTGGCACATGCGTAAGTGCTGATATCATGCCTGGCAAATGAGCAGATCCTCCAGCACCTGCAATTATTACTCCTATATTATTTTGCTCAACTTTTGCTGCATATTCATACATTCTTTGTGGTGTTCTGTGAGCAGATATAATTTTTGTTTCAAATGAAACTCCCATTTTTTTAAGGGTTTTTTCAGCTAGTTTCATTACTTTGTAGTCAGATTGACTTCCCATTATGATTGAAACTTTTAATTTACTATTTTTTTTCATGAAAATTGATCAATCTGTTTATTTCAAAATTAACTTAAAATTTCAATAAAATTAATAGTATTTAAAATACATATTGATTAGAGTTAAGCATACTATGAATTATAAAATCGATAATCTTCAATATTGTAATTGGTCTAGGAAAATCTTTGAGATCAACAGATCTGCTGGATTAGATGCTGTTCATGTTACCATTGTCTACCATGAAGATTTTGATGAATTACAACTTGAAATTAAAAAATGGGAAAAATTATTTCAAGAAAATTCTGATTTAATTTTTCTTGGTAAGAATTTCCAAGATATTGATAAAGCTAATAAAGAAAACAAAACTGCAATATTTTTTGGTTTTCAAAACTGTTCACCAATTGAAGATGACATAGATCTTGTTGAAAAGGTTCATAAATTAGGATGTAGATTTATGCAACTTACTTACAATAACCAGTCTTTGCTAGCAACAGGTTGTTATGAAAAAGTAGATAGCGGAGTTACAAATTTTGGACGTGAGGTTATAAGAGAAATGAATAGAGTTGGCCTCGTGGTAGACATGTCACATTCTGCAGAAAAAAGTACTCTAGATGCAATTGAATTCAGTAAAAAACCAATAGCAATTACTCATGCTAATCCTTCTTTTTGGCATCCAGCTAAAAGAAATAAATCCTCAGATTTATTAAAAATTTTGAGTGATAGTGGTGGTATGTTGGGTTTATCATTATACCCTCATCACTTAAAAGATAACACAAATTGTACTCTAGATAGTTTTTGTGAAATGGTAGCAAAAACAGCTGAAATAATGGATGTAAAAAAAATAGGAATAGGATCAGATCTTTGTTTAGATCATCCAGATACTGTTGTTGAATGGATGAGAAATGGTTCTTGGTCTAAAAGTAAAAATTATGGTGAAGGTTCGAAAAATAAACCAGGTTTTCCTAAACAACCTGACTGGTTTCTTGATGCAAGAGGGTTCTCAAATATTGAAAAAGGTCTAAAAAAAGCAGGTTTTTCAGATACCGAGACACATGGAATACTTGGAAATAACTGGTACAATTTTTATAAAACTATTTAATTATGAAAGTTGAATTAAGAGACCCGAATAAGATAATGAAATTATCAAGGCTAGGATCTTTTCATCAATCAAAATTATCTTTTTTAAGAAGTTTTCTTAATGAATTTAAAGAGTGGGAGTATAAAAGAGATTTATTTAATTTAAATGAAAATGGTTTTGGAGAAGCTGTTTATTCATTTAAAAAAAATAAAAGAGTTTATTCTTTAATTTGTTTTGCAAATGAAATCAAAGATGAAGAAAGATCAGATAGAGTTATTGCAACAAAATGGGATGCAGCTTTTACATTACATGATGGAGTTCCTACAAAAAAAGACATTGAAAGATTAAAAAATGAAGTTCCAAAACAAGAAGTTGGCAGACTTTCTTATAAAGAATTAACTTTATCGAGAGCAAACAAATCAGTAAGAATTTATAATCATGTAGTTGAAAGTTTGAGCAAAGGTAAGCAGCCAGATTTAAACTTATTATCAAAAGTAGGCTATTTATATAGGACTACAGCAGTATATGGCTCAGGCAAATTTGGTCTTGCAGATCGATTCAGAATTAAAAATCGTCAAGAAATTAATGGTCCATTCAGATTAGAAATGATGTTGGTTTATTTGGTAAGACAATTTACTTTTGATCAAGTTAATCATGTTGCTTATCATAAAAATCCAAAAACAGCTGTTAAGCTTGATGATAATATTTGTAAAAACTTGGGAATAGGTAATTCCACAGGCTTAGGTATGGCTCCATTTATAGTCAATCACCCAACTCTATTAAATAATTGGATTTTAAGTAGAGAAAAAGCACTTAAGAAAATTAGAGAAATCAAAGATGTAGAAAGTCAAGATAGCGATTTGTTTATAGATTGTGTAAAAAAATCATTAAAAAATATTACAAGCTGGAATACCGATAGTGAATATCAGCAAAAAAAAATTTCTTCATTATTAAAGGATGTTGAAAAATTCTTAAATTTTATAGATAAAGATTTTAATTTTAAGAGCAAATATCCTTTTAACAAAATCTATAAATGGTTAGAGGACAATACTTGTGAGGAATGTATTGAATACATAGTTTCAATAATGATGGAACCTTATAACGATATTATAAATCCTTTGGTAAAAGAAATGAGTTCAGACGAGGAAAAATATTTTAATATTCCAACTTATAGAAAAGTTGATGAATTGAGGAATATCATTGAAGCAAAGTATCCCAATATTCTAGATATTAATTTTGAAGAAAAAGAAAATAATAAAAACTTTTGGTTTATTTCAAAAAATAAAGAAGAACCTAGATTGGCAGATCGTTTTGAAGAACATGGATCAGAATTAGAACAACCTTTGGCAATAGCAAGAGATATAAAAAAACTTTATAACAAATTATTAGTCTCAAAAAATAGTTTAACTATTGCTGAGTTTTTAACTTCAAATTCTGAGTTAAGACATGTGGTAAGAAGAGCGTTTATTGTAGAAAAATTTCCTTATTCAGAAATACAAGATAATACAATTGGTAAAGATTTAATGCCAATTGATATGCTAAGACTAAAATTATCTTTTTTTGGGGCATTAAAATTTGATCCACGATCTGACAAATGGTTAAGAATTTGCATGTTCCAAGGTGCTCCACTTCCAAATGAGTTAAAAAGTTATGACGAGCAGTGGGTATATAAAACCAATATTTAATAATGAAATCACTCAGTGAAATTGAAACTACTGTTAAAAGAGCTTCAAAGGCAGCAGGATATTCTTGGGGAGTTTCTGAGGAAACAGGAAAAAGTATAAGGTTGTTAGAGCTATTTAGTTTACCGGGTATTAAGCACCTTAACGAATATTTTAATGAAAAAAATAAAAGTAAATTTGAAAATTTAAATTTAATTAGTGAAAATAACTCTTCATCAAAAAATCCTTACTGTCCAATTACTTTAGGTGTTAGTTTTTTAGATCAAATAAATATTTTAGAAAATTTAAAAAAAATTGAATTCAAAAATGTTGCTTATCCAATAATTTTTATTTCCTTTATAAGTCGTTCATCAGAGATTATTGGAAAAAAAATTTATGTAAAAATGGATGAAAAAGAAATTTTACTAAATTTAAATGTAAATATTAGTTCAAATTTTATTGAACAAGAATTTCCAAAATTAGTGAATACAATTGAGGTAAAACTACTCGAAAATGAAGACAATTTTACAGACGATGAATGGAATAATTTATACAAGTTATCTGAAGAAACTTTTGTCGAAGAGAGCGACAGTTTAAAAGAGGGTGCGGCAGGTGCTGGTTTGACTGATAATGACTGATAAAACTGATGAAAAATATCTTAATACAGATACTGAAGAATTAAACAATATTTGTGATGAATGCAAAGAGGAAGACGAAAGTGTAACTCAAAATTTAATTCTTACTGGGTTTAAATTATGTAAATCTTGTAGAGTATCTAAGACTATTTTTCCGCTTTAACTGATTTGACTTACTGGAAGCATATTCATTCTACTCATTACAAATGAGATAGATAAAAATGCAATAATTAAAAAGGATAAAAGTACAATCCCAAAAGATTTAAAATTAGATTTTAAACTTAATATTTGCTTAGTTGAAATTATTAAACCTGCAAAAATCCAGAACTGGGTAAGAAAAATTATTGGTATCATTAAATCTGGTGTGACCGCAAAAAATCTTAATAAACCAGGTGCATGTGCAAATCCAACTGCTGTTAAAACTTTTTTGAATGAAACTTTGGTTTGTTTATCAGGAAATAATTTCACTCCAATTACAAAAATAAAAATTGCCCATATTAGCCAAGTAACTATTGCAGTTAGACCAGACATTGCGATAGCTGTTTTAATAATTGTATTCGCTGCTACTGCGCCAGCGATACCATCTAGGATCATTATAATCCCAGCAAAATATATCGATGCTTCTCCAAAATTTTTATTATCTGAATAAAGGGTTTTATCTAATTTGATTGACTTAAAAATTATATTTAAAAATTCAGCAAACATTAATTTTTTTTATTTTTATTTTTTTGAGCTTTATAAGAAACAATTAATGGAAATATTATTAAAGCAATAGCAATGATAATGCAAACTGCTATTAGAAAACTTTTGGTCATTAGAATTGAAAAGGGGAGCTGAAATTAGCTCCCCCTCAGTAAATTTTAGCCTTTTACAACTTCTCTTGTATTTGCGTTGAAAGATTCTTTGAATGGAATATCCACAACTACAGCATCTACAGGCGTTCCTGGAGTGTCCGAGTATTTTTCTGGAAGATGTACTTTAAACTTAGTTCCAATTTTATTTTTTGGAAATCCATTAGGGTTTAAAGTTCCATCAAACGGAACATATCCCATTGCAATATTGGTTTTCTTCTCAGGATGCCACCATGGTGAAGTAAGAAATCCAACTGGTTCTCCACCACTTTCTGGTGATACTAGCCAAAAGTCTGGCGCATAATCGTCAATTGGTTTACCGCCTAACTCCATTCCAACTAATTGAAGTTTATATGGTTTTTTTCCAGCTTTTATATCTGCTCCCATTTTCTCTAAAGCAGCTTTACCAACATAATCAGCTTTTTTATTCCATTCACCTTTACCAGATAATGAAACTTGATAACCTAAATTACATTGAAATGGATTATGTTGTTGATCCATGTCTTGTCCCCATGAAAGGATACCTGCTTGTATTCTTCTATGGTGAGCAGGTGCAATAACCATCAATTTATGTTTTTTTCCTGCATCTAATACTGCATTCCACATATCTTCTGCATATAAAGTTGCATTTCTTAAATATATCTCGTAACCAGCTTCTCCTGAAAAACCAGATTGAGAAATTACACAACTTCTTCCACCAATTGTTGCTTCTGCTAATCCATAGAAAGGCATATTATCAAAATCAACTTGGTCACCACAAAGGTCTTGCATTAAAGCTTTTGATTTAGGACCTTGTATTTGTACTGGACATGCATCAATTTCTTCAATTGTACAATTAAATTTTCCATCTGCATTTACACCTTGTAAATACATTCCAATATCAGAGTCTGATAACGAAAACCAAAATTCATCTTTTGAAATTCTTAAAAGAATTGGATCGTTTAAAACTCCTCCGTAAGCATTACATAATATTACATATCTTGCTCTCATAGGAGAAATTTTTGTTGCATCTCTAGTTATAACGTAGTCAGTAAATTTTTCTGCATCTGGACCTTTAACTCTTATTTGTCTTTCAACAGCTACATTCCACATTGTTACATGGTTAACGATTGCATCGTACTCAACCATTGCTCCACCATCTTCAGGTTTTACATAACCTCTTGGATGATAAATTCTATTGTATACAGTTGCTCTCCAACAACCTGCCTGCATTGATAAATGCCAATAAGGTGACTTTCTCACCCTCGTTGAAATTAATAATTCAACTTTAGTTGGCCCACTTTGTCTTAAATTGTATGGTACTTCTCTATCAGATTGATCAACAGAAGTAACATGTTGTACTTTAGTATAGTCAAATTCTTTAGACATAACTATTCTCCTTCAACCACTTGTTAGTTTCCTTCAAGCCGCCGAATGTATAAATGTGGAAGTTATCAGTATGCGATTTAACTTTCCCAATTAAATCATTAGGGTCTTTAGGTTTCAGTAAATCTAATGCCTTAGTAAAATTAGATTTAAGAAAGTTAATGGAATTTTTTGCCCCTACGATATTAGCAAATTTGATTAAGCTAGATATTTTTAATGGCCCAGTAATTCCCACATGCACTGGTACGCTTTGTTTAGAAATAAAATCTATAATAGGCTGAGGATCTAGCAACCACTGTGTTACAATATAATCAGCGTAAGGCTTTTTATCTATCATAGCTTTTTCTAAATCTGAGTCGGATATATCAGGACTCCCCTCAGGATGTCCAGCAATTCCTATTTTCATTTTTTCAAAATAACCTGTCTCCAAAAGTTGAAATGAACTATCAAATTTACCTGCTGGTTCTCTCCCGCCTCCAATAATTAGGGCTTGCTTTACGCCTCCATCTTTGCATCTAGAAACATAATCTTTAAGTTCTTTTTCATTATGCATTGATCTAGCAGGAAAATGAGGAACGGGGTTAAATCCTTTTTTTACAAGTTCTACTGCTTTATCAGCAGTCTCTCTATAATCACCTCCAGGTAGCATTGTAATATAAATGTCAGACAATGCTGGAACTGTATCAACTTCTGTTTTAGGTCCAATTTCCAATGAAAAATTCATAGTGAAGATCTTTATTTATTTTGAAATATGAGTCTAGAAAAATCGATTGAGACTAATTTACTTTTTTAACTGACCTCTGTGCTTTTGAATTCTTTGTCCGTACTGTTGAGTTACTCTATCAAAGATAATTGCGAGAGCTACGATTGCTAAACCATTCATCATTCCAAGTGCTAAATACTGGTTGGAAATAGCCTGTAAAATAGGGACTCCCAAGCCTTTTACACCTATCATTGAAGCAATCACTACCATTGCTAAAGCCATCATAATCGTTTGGTTTATCCCAGCAAAAATAGTTGGTAGAGAAAGAGGGATTTGAACAGATCTTAATTTTTGCATTGGTGTTGCCCCAAAAGCTTCGCTAGCCTCTAAAGTCTCTTTATCAACTTCTCGAATTCCAAGGTTTGTTAATCTAACGATTGGAGGTAGAGCATAAATACAAACTGCGAGCAGTCCTGGAACTTTACCAATACCAAGAAGCATAATTATTGGAATCAAATATACGAAGCTCGGTATTGTTTGCATCATATCTAAAACAGGTAAAATTGCTTTTTCTGCTCTTGCTGATTTTGACATTAAAACCCCAATTGGAATTCCTACAACTATACAAACTAAAGTAGAAACAGAAATAATTGCTACTGTTGCCATGCAATTTTTCCACATACCAAAATAACCAATTACTATAAAACAAACAACTGTTCCAATTACTAGCTTGATACTTCTAGATCCTATCCATGCTAACAATCCAAAAACTGCAATTACAATTGGCCAAGGAGTATTAACTAAAAGTTTTTCTAACCATATTAAAAAATATAAAAGTGGATCAAAAAATCCTTCTATGGCATCACCATATGCCCTCGAGAACTCTTTAAAACTAAAATCAATACTTTTTTTTAACTCCCTAAGGGCTGTTCTATCCATTACAGGGATTTTATTAAAGAATTCCATATAAACTTTTTATTTAATTGAACCCGTTTAAAAAACGGGTTCAATAATATTTTAAAATTAAAGTGCTTTTTTTATTTTTTTTGCAGCATCACTTGAAACCCATTTACTCCAAACACTTTCTTGTGTTTTTAGGAATTCAATAGCAGCATCAGCACCTTCTGCTTGGTTTTCACCCATCCAAACTAACATACCATTCATAACTGTTCCTGGATAAGTTCTTTTCTTGAAATATTCCATTCCAGCACTTCCAGCAGTGTTTTTGAAATTATCTGTTACTACAGTGAAAACTTCAGATTTTACCCATGAAGATTTTTTAGGGTCGGCACACTCTTGTTCAGGTTTAACTAAACAGTTATCCCAATTGTCTTTACCACCCCATTCACCCATATCTACAGCTTGCATATCATATTTACCGATTAAAGCTGTTGGTGACCAATAGTAACCAAACCAGTTTTCTCCTCTTTCAGCAGCTTTTGCAATTGAACCGTCAAGTCCTGCAGCAGAACCTGTTTCAACAATAGCCCAACCTTTAGCTTCCATGTCCCAAGCTCTGAAGTGGTTTCTGTTACTTAATTCACAGTTCCATCCTGGAGGACAAATATGGAAACCACCTTTTGATGGATCCTCTGGGTGAGGAAATAGATCTGGTCTTGCTAAAATTGCTTCAGCAGTTGTAAGCTCTGGATGCTTTTTAAGTGTGTGAGGTAATACCCACCATCCTTCACCTAAACCTGTAATTGGAGCTTTATTGATTGAATGCATTTTGCCTTCATCAACAGCTTTGTTCAATGCCACGATAGCAGCATTTGCCCAAAACTCAGGAGCAACATCTGGCTCACCTTTTTCTTGCATAGATGTAAACGTAGGCATTGTAGCACCAGGTACTAATTCTACTGAACATCCATAACCTTCTTCTAATATGATCTTATCAACTTCAGCCATAAAGTTTGCTGAAGCCCAGTTCATATTGGCAATCGTTATATTTCCACAAGCTGCGTTCGCAACACTTCCAAAAGAAGTAAGACCAAACACAACAGCTAGTGAAAGAAGTATTCTTTTAATCTTCATTATATCTCCCAACATTTGATTCATTTAAAAGTTAAATTGAACATATTGAGGATAATAATGCAAATTTAATTCAACTATCGGTTGAAGTTAAATTGTCTTTAACTGCACTAAATTTTTGGTTAAAGTTTGAAATGACTTTTTCTGCGAACTTTTTTTTCAAAGAGTTTGTGTATATTTTAAATTGTAAAACTGTTTTTCAACAAATCATAATTAGAGAAAGATAATTTTTAAACCTCGATTAATTTTTTAATTAATTAAAAAAAAGGAGGTTTATGAATTTAAATAAAAAATTATCAGACATCTTAGATCCCAATAAAATAGAAGTTGTTAAAAATCCTATAGACAAAGCTCATGGATTACCTAACGAATGCTATTTGAATAATGATTATTTAGAGTTTGAGAAAGAAAAAATATTTAAAAATAATTGGACGATGATTGGGGTTGCAAGTTCTGTACCAAATCCAGGTGATGCAAAACCTTTTAATCTTTTAGGGATACCAATACTAATAGTTAGAAACAAAGAGAATGAAGTAAAAGTTTTTCATAATGTTTGTAGTCATAGAGGTTTCAAATTAGTTGATCAGGAATGTAAATTAAAAAACGTTATAAGATGCCCTTATCATTCTTGGTCCTATGATTTTAATGGAAAATTAACTGTCACTCCACATATAGGAGGACTAGGAAAACATGAAATTGAAGGGTTTGATAAAAACAAGAGTAACTTAAAAGAAATTAAATCAAATATTTGGATGGATTTAATTTTTATCAATATTAATTCTAACGCAAAACCATTTGAAGATTTTATTAAACCTCTAGAGGATAGATGGTCTAAGTTTATTTCCAAAAAAGATCAAAAACTAATAAGACATTCATCTGATAACGGATATTTTAATATGACAGTAAATAGTAATTGGAAATTTGCAATTGAGAATTATTGTGAAAGCTATCATTTGCCGTGGATACATCCAGAGCTAAATAAAGTTTCGAATATTTCAGATCACTATCATATTGAGGATGAGAATTTTAATTTTTCAGGACAGGGAAGTAATAAATATTTACAGCAGTTCGATGGAAATATTAAATTTAAATGCTTTCCCAATTGGCCAACTGAACTTTCTGAAAAATCTGAATATGTATCATTATATCCAAACGTAATGTTAGGAATACATATTGATCATTTCTATGCATTTTGGTTAGAGCCAATTTCTAACAATCAAACTAAAGAACATTTTGAACTATATTATGTTGGAGATGAAAGTGCTTCTAGTGATGAGTTTAAAGATATAAGAGAAAAAAATTTTGCATTTTGGCAAGAAGTTATGAATGAAGATGTAACTGCAATAGAAGGAATGCAAAAGGGGCGAAATTCTCCAGCTTACAATGGTGGGAATTTTTCACCTGTAATGGATACTCCTACTTTGATGTTTCATAAGTGGGTTGCAACCAACTTAACAAAATGAGAGGGTAAATTATGAAAAAAGATTTAATTACAAGATTAAATGAAGGTCCTATCATGTGTGCAGAAGGTTACCTTTTTGCAATGGAAAGAAGAGGTTATCTTTCAGCAGGGCCATTTGTTCCAGAAGTGGTTTTAGAACATCCAGAGGTAGTAACGCAGCTACATAGAGAATTTATCAGAGCAGGTTCAGATGTTGTTCAAGCATTTACTTACTATGGTCATAGAGAAAAGCTTCGAATAATTGGTAAAGAACATTTGTTAGAACCAATGCAAAAAAACGCACTTAAAATTGCAAAGGATGCTGCTGCCGAGTTCAAAGATTTAGACTTGATGGTTTGTGGAGATGTTGCAAACACAAATGTATTTGATCCTGGTGATGCAAATACTCATAAACAGTGTCAACATATGTATGAAGAACAAGTTGCTTGGGCAAAAGAAGCTGGTGTTGATTTTGTTATTGCTGAAACAATTAGTTGGACTGACGAAATGAAAATTGCATTAAAAGCAATTAAAGATGCTGGACTTATTGCAGTTTGTAATTTTGCAATTCCTAGAGGAGACAAAACTAGAGAAGGACATAGTGCTGAAGATGCATGTAAGATGATGGAAGATCTAGGTGCTGATGTTGTTGGTTTAAATTGTTATAGAGGACCTGAGATGACAATGAAACTTTTAAAAAAGGTAAGAGATAAAGTTTCATGCCATGTATCAGGACTTCCTGTTCCTTATAGAACTACTGAAGAAGAACCTGGTTTCTTGAATATTACTGATCATGGATGTGACTGTATTCCAGGTGGAAATGCATTTCCAGTTGCTTTAGATAATTTATTTTGTAACAGATTTGAAATGGCAGAGTTTGCAAAAGATTGTGTAAAAAATAAAATAAATTTTATTGGTATTTGTTGTGGAGCTGAAGCTCACCATGTCAGAGAAATGTCAGTTGCGATTGGAAAGAAACCAATTTCAATGAAATACATGCCTGACATGAGCAAACATTTTCATCATGGCACTGATAAATCTTTGAAAAAAGTAAACAAGGAAATTAAATATTAATGGAAAAGCATGCCAAAGTAGTAATTATAGGTGGAGGAGTAGTTGGGTGTTCTATTCTCTACCATTTATCTAAATTTGGATTAAAGGATTGTCTTTTACTTGAGAGAAATGAATTAACATCAGGTTCTTCGTGGCATGCTGCAGGTAATGTTCATGTAATTTCATCTGATCCTAATATTTCTCGGATGATGGCCTACACAATAGGTTTATATAAAGAGATTGAAAAAGAATCTGGTCACTCAACTGGATTTAAACCTAGCGGGGGTTTTTATTTAGCATCAAATGAAGTTTGGGCCGATTATTTAAAGAGGGAAAGATCAAAAGCAAGATACATGGGGCTTGACCAAGAATTTATTTCTTTAGAGGAGGTAAAAAAAAAACATCCATTAATTGATCCGTCTAGATATTTATTGGCATTATGGGATCCTATTGATGGTGAAGTTGATCCATCAGGAGTTACGTATGCTTTTGCAAAAGCTGCAAAAGTTCATGGTGGAAAATATTACACTCATACTATTGTTAAAGATACGAAACAAAAAAAAGATGGAACATGGGATGTCTTTACTGAAAAAGGAAACATCAATGCTGAAATAGTGATTAATGCGGGTGGTTTGTGGGCAAGAGAAGTTGGCCAACTAGCTGGGATTAATCTTCCAGTACAACCAATGGAGCATCATTATTTAATCACTGAACCTATTCCAGAAATTGAAGCAATGGGTGACAAAAGATTGCCAATTGGAACAGATTTTGAGGGAAATATTTACTTTAGACAAGAAGGTAAGGGAATGTTGCTTGGAACCTATGAGCCAAAATCAACTCCTTGGAAAGTAGAAGGTACACCAATGAATTTTGGACATGAGTTACTTGAGCCTAAGTTAGATAATATTCAGGATAGATTGGCTATTGGTTTTGAAAGAATGCCAGCGCTAGAACGTGCAGGAATAAAAAATATAGTTAATGGACCTTTTACTTTTGGTCCAGATGGAAGTCCTCTGATTGGTCCAGTGCCAGGGATGAAAAATTATTGGGTTGCGGTTGGTGTTATGGCTGGATTTTGTCAAGGTGGTGGTGTTGGAAAATGTATAGCAGAATGGATTATTGATGGAGAACCTTCTATAGATGTTTGGGCAATGGATGTAGCTCGTTTTGGAGATTATGCTTCTCCTCAATATGGAACTATTAAATCTTCAGAAAATTATGAGCGAAGATTTATCATGACTTTTCCAAATGAAACTTTACCAAAAGGAAGAAAGCAAAAAACTACTGCACTTTATGATCGTTTTGTAAATCAAGGTGCTGTTATGGGAGATAGTTTTGGTTTGGAAAACGTTTTGTGGTTTGCAAATAATAAAGAAGATGCTCACGAAGAGCCTACTATTAAAAGATCAAGATCACATGACTACGTTTCAAAAGAAGTTATTAATGTGAGAGAAAATGTTGGTTTAATCGAAGTTGCTAACTTTTCAAAACATGAATTCAAAGGTCCTGATGCTAGAAAGTTTTTAGATCATATAATGGCTGGAAGACTTCCAAAACCTGGAAGAATATCTTTGTCACCGATGTTGTCATATAGAGGAAAGTTATGTGGTGATTTAACGGTTGCTTGTTTAGATGAAAATGAATTCATGGTATTTGGTTCTGGTGCTGCTCAAGAAATGCATAGACGTTGGTTTGAGAGTCATTTAGATAAATTTAATTTAAGTTATTCTAATAGATCTGATGAGTATCATGGATTATCTATTGCAGGACCTAATTCAAGGAAGGTTTTGGAAAAAATTGTAAGAGATGATGTTTCAAATGATAAATTTAAATTTAGAGACTCAAGAAGAATGTTTGTTGGCGGAGTTCCAGCAATAATAAATAGAATTTCGTTTACTGGCGAACTTGGATATGAAATTTATGTAGCACCTCACTATCAATTAAAACTTTATGAAGAATTAATCGAAGCTGGCAAAGAATTTAATATTAAACCATTTGGAGGAAGAGCATTAATGTCAATGAGGTTAGAGAAAAATTGGGGAGCTTGGACTTTAGATTATAGACCAGATTTTACAGCAAAAGAGACAGGCTTAGATCTTTTTATTAATTGGGATAAAGAGTTTATTGGTAAAGAAAGTGCACAAAAGGAAAATTCTTCAAACAAACTTACACCATTAATTGTTGAAACAAATGATATTGATGTAACAAATAATGAAGCCGTGATGAATGGCGATCGAAGTATTGGTTATGTAACTTCAGGTGGTTTTGCTCACTTTGTAAATAAAAGTGTAGCGTTTACTTTTATTGATCAAAAAAACATTAATTCTGAAAATAAAATTCAAGTAGAGATAAATGGAGATTTATTTAATT
The DNA here is from genome assembly GCA_902591695.1 of uncultured Pelagibacteraceae bacterium. Taxonomy (GTDB): domain Bacteria; phylum Pseudomonadota; class Alphaproteobacteria; order Pelagibacterales; family Pelagibacteraceae; genus Pelagibacter. Next base: position 41,241 of record CACJBQ010000003.1, read on the forward strand.
GTTCAATTATTAAAGAACCACTTTATGATCCAAGTGGTCAAAAAATGAGAAGCTAATGGCTCAAAAAGACGTAGGAAACAAAATTCCAATTTATAAGCTTAAAACTACTGACGAAGTTATGAAGTACTACGATGAGTGGGGAGACAAAGATAAATACAACAAAGACATGGTTGATTGGAACTATACAGGGCCAAAAGAAACTGCAGAAATATTTAACAAATATGAGAAAGATAAAGATACTTTAATTTTTGATGCTGGATGTGGAACAGGTTTAGTGGGATTGGAGCTTAAAAAATATAGTTTTAAAAATTTTCATGGAGCCGATTTATCTCAAACTTTATTAGATACTGTACCAAAAGATCTTTATCAAAAATTAGTAAAGGTTGATTTAAATAAACAAATAGAAGTTGAGAATAACTTTTATGGTGGAGTTATGTGTGTTGGAACATTTACTTTTGGGCATGTAAAACCAAATGCATTAGATGAATTTATAAGAATAACAAAACCAGGTGGTTTAATTTGTTTCACAATTAATGAAGGAATTCATGAAGAGTATGGTTTTGATAAAAAAATTGATATACTTAAAGATAGAAAGAAGTGGGAAGAAGTAGAATTTTTTAAATCCGACTACATTGCAAGCAAAGATGTTAACGCATGGTTAGGGTTGTATAGGGTATTATGAGGTTTAGTAGAAAAATAGCTCCCGAGATAAAACCAAGACAAAATTTTATTACCAAAAAAAGATTAAGAGAAGACGAGATTGATTTTGATAAATTAAGATCATATCGTTTAGATAGGGTCAGAAAAGAATTAGTAAAAAATAATTTAGAGGCTTGTATTCTCTTTGATCCAGTGAATATTCGTTATGCTTTAGATACAGTCAACATGAGTGTCTATAATATGCATAATTTAACAAGATATTGTTTTGTTCCTGTAAATGGACCAACAATTCTTTATGAGTATTTTAATTGTGAAATATTATCAAAGCATTTAAATCTAATTGACGAAATAAGACCTGCAATCACATGGGATTATTTTAGCAATGGAGATCAAGCAAATTCACAATTATCAAAATGGATAAATGAAGTTAAAGATTTATCAAAAAATTATTTTAAAACAAAAAAAATTGCAATCGATGTTTTAAATGGTCCTGCGGTTACAGCTTTAAATAAAGAAGGTATTGAAGTTGTAGATGCAAAATTAATTTTAGAACAAGCAAGAGTAATAAAATCACCTGATGAATTAACTTGTATGAAAGCAGCAATAGAAGTTGCAGAAAAAGGTGTATCAAAAATGAGATCAGATCTTAAACCAGGAATGACTGAAGATGAATTGTGGTCAATTCTACATAAAACAAATATTGAAAATGGAGGTGAATGGATTGAGTGTAGGATTTTATCTTCTGGTCAAAGAACGAATCCATGGATGCAAGAAAGTAGTAATAAAGTTATCCAACAAGGAGAAATAGTTGCTTTTGACACTGATATGGTTGGTCCTTATGGATATTGTGCAGATATTTCTAGAGCTTTTGTTGTAGGTAATAAATTTAATGAGGAACAAAAGAAATTATATTCAATGGCTATGGAGCAAATAGATTTTAATTCTAGATTAATAAAAGATGGAGTAACTTTTCAGGAGTTCACTGAAAAATCCTGGATATTACCCGAAGAATATTATCCAAACCGATATTCAGTAATGGTTCATGGAATTGGTTTATGTGATGAGTGGCCTGCAATTAGATATCCTACAGATAGAGGTGAACGTGAAGGAACTTTTCAAAAAAATATGACTATTACTATTGAAAGCTATATCGGCAAAGTTGGTGGTAAAGAAGGTGTAAAACTTGAACAACAGTATTTAATTGGTGAAAATGGACTTGAATTAATGTCCCATCATCCGTTAGAAGATATTTAATGAAAATTATTTTAGTAATGGGTTTGCCTGGAGCAGGTAAAACAACTCTAGCAAACGAAATGGCTCCACTATTAAATGCTAAAAGACTGAATGCAGACGAAGTAAGAAAAGCTGCAAACGATTGGGATTTTTCAGAGGAAGGAAGGCTAAGACAAGCAAAAAGAATGGCTGAAGCAGCTTTAAAATTAAAAGCAGATGGTCATTATGTAATTGCAGATTTCATTGCACCAACCCCTGAAGCAAGAAGTTTGTTTCCAGCAGATTTTAGAGTATGGGTCGATACAATTAAAGAAGGAAGATTTGAAGACACTAACCAAATGTTTGTTAATCCTAAGAATTTTGATTTTCATGTAACAACTCAGGATGCAAAAAATTGGGCACCAAAAATAATAGAGGAGATAAAAAAATGAAACACCAATGGGATAACAAAAAACCAACAGCACAAATGCTAGGAAGATGGCAACCTTTTCATGATGGACATTATACTTTGTTTAAAGAAATTATTAAAAAAACTGGACAAGTTTGTATTCAAATAAGAGATGTACAAGGTGTTGATGACAATCCTTTTGATTTTGAAACAGTTAAAAAAAATATTGAAGACAGATTAAATCCTGAATTTGAAGGACAATTTAAAATAATGTTAGTACCTAATATTACAAATATTTGTTATGGTAGAGGAGTTGGATATAAGATTGAGGAGATAGTTTTGGATGAAGAAACTCAAAAAATATCAGCTACTAAGATAAGAGCAAAAATGAGAGAAGAGGGAAAGTTAAAGTAAACATAAATGAACGATAGACTTAAGACTATTGTAGATTTAGAAAAATATCCAATATACGATTTAAATTCACCAATAATTAAAAATCTAATTAAGAAATGTAAAGAAGAACTTGATCAATATAGTTGTTCAACAATTCCAAATTTTATTTTACCCAAATCACTGAAGGTAATGAATTCTGAGTTAGAAAAACAATTAGATGAAGTTTATATGTCTAAAGAAAGTATAAATGCATACTTGTATGCGAAGGATGATCCATCGTTACCAAAAGATCATCCAAAAAGAACTTTTATGAATAGATATAATGGATATTTAAATTCAGATTGTTTTCCAAAAGACTCTGAAATGAAATATCTATATGAAACTGAAGAACTTTTAAAATTTGTATCCGCTTGTTTAGGTGTTTCGCCTATTTACAGATGGGCAGACCCTTTAGCATGTCATGCGTATAATGTTATGAAACCTGATGGAGTGCTTCCATGGCATTTTGATAGTTGTGAATTTACACTTAGTTTAATGATACAAAAACCTGAAAAGGGAGGAGTATTTGAGTACTGTCCAAATATTAGAGAACCTGGAAATGAAAATTTCGAAGAAGTTCAAAAAGTTATAGCAGGAGATAGAAGCAGAGTAAGACAATTGAAATTAGAGCCAGGAGATTTACAAATATTTAAAGGTAGATTTACTTTGCATAGGGTAACAAAAGTTGAAGGCCAAAAATCAAGATATATGTGTATTCCAGCTTATGTTTTAGATCCATGGAGAGTAAACACTCCAGAACATTCTAAAGCTATTTATGGCAAAGTTTTACCAATTCATATAGAAAGAAATCAGGCTAGATCCGATGGATTAACTGATTAAATGACAAGTAACATTAAAATTAAAAAAAATAACAACGAAGTTTCATCAATTATAATTGATGAAACAAAAACTTATAACTCTTTATCATTCAAAAATCTTTCAGATTTATTAAAAGCATTAAAAAAATTAGATGCTGATAAAAAAGTTAAAGTAATAATACTAGAGGGTGCCGGTAAAGGATTTAGTGCAGGTCATAATTTAAAAGAAGTTAGAGGTCTAAAAAAGAGAGATAAATATTTAAAATTATTTAATCTTTGTTCAAAAGTAATGCTTCAAATTGTTGAAGGTAGAAAACCTGTAATTGCTAAAGTTCATGGAGCTGCATTTGCAGCTGGGTGTCAATTGGTTGCAAGTTGTGATTTAGCTTATAGTACTAAGGACGCATTGTTTGCTACTCCTGGTGTAAATATTGGTTTGTTTTGTAGTACACCTATGGTTGCTGTCAGTAGAAAGATAAATCGAAAACCTATGATGAAAATGTTGCTAACTGGAGAACCTATTAATGCAAATTATGCAAAAGAAATAGGGTTGATAAATGACAATTTTTCAAAAGCCAGATTAAACAACGAAGTGTTAAAAGTAGCAAATAAAATTGCTTCTAAATCTAATTTAACAATAAAAATTGGAAAGCAAGCTTTTTACAAACAATTAGAAATGTCATTGAACAAAGCTTACGCTTACACAAGTAAAATGATGACCCTTAACATGATGGCAATGGATGCAAAAGAAGGAATTTCTGCATTTCTCGAAAAACGAAAACCAAAATGGAAAAATAAATAATGATAAAGAATGTTTTAATAGTTCTTTTTATTATTGTTGGAATGTTTGTAATTTATAATTTTAAAGATCATAATCAAAAAAGAGCAATAGATGCATGTATTGCTGGTAGCCAAAAACTAGAAAAACCAATGACAGTTCCTGAAGCTAAAATATTTTGTGAAGAACAAATTAAAAATAATAAATGAGTGATATCAAAGAAGTTCTTTCTAAATATAAATCAATTGCAATGGTAGGAGTTAGTAACGATCCAACAAAAGCATCAACAATAGTTATGAAATATATGCAAAAATATGGATTTAAAGTTTATCCCGTCAATCCTAGAGCTGAGGGTCAAAAAATTTTAGGAGAAGAAGTTTTTGCAAAAATATCTGATATTAATGATCAGGTTGATATTGTAGATGTTTTTAGACCTTCAAAAGAAGTTTATGCTATTGCAGAAGATGCAGTTAAAATTGGTGCTAAAGTTTTATGGTTACAGCTCGGTATACGAGACGAAAAGGCAAAAGAATTGATGGAAAAAAATGATATTAAGTATATTGAAAACAAATGTACTAAAATGGAATATCAAAAATATTTTTTAAAAGTTAGACAAGCTTTTCCAGTTTTAAGTGACTAATGAGCAAAATAATTAAATTTTTAGACAGCACATTTTTAGATTTGGGTCGTCAATTTAAATGGACTTATCTACCTCCATTAATGGTTTATATGGCTGCAGGTATTTCTGGTTTAACAGGTATTGTTGGCACATTTTTTGTTAAAGATTATTTAAACTTATCAGCAGCATTTTTAGCAGGCCTAGGTTTTTGGGCTGGAATTCCTTGGGCATTAAAAATGCCATTAGGACATTTAGTAGATCTAATCTGGGAGAGAAAAAATTATATGGTCTACTTTGGAGCTTCATTGATAGCTCTTAGTTTACTAATTATGTATGGATTGATTATTCATACTGAAGATATGTCCCAGGTATTTTCAGTAGAAACATGGTTTGTGATAAGTGTGATTTTAGCTCCAGTTGGTTATGTGGTCCAGGATGTTGTAGCCGATGCTATGACTGTTGAGGCAGTTCCTTTGGTCGATGAAACAGGAAATGATTATTCTAAAGATCAAATAAAAATAATGCATACAACTATGCAGACACTTGGAAGGTTTGCTATTATTGGTGGCACAGTGCTTGTTGCATTGGTTAATGTAATTTTGTTTAGAGATGTGGAAAGCCTTGAGCAGGCTGATAAGATAAATTTATATGGAACTATCTACATTTATGCTCTTGTAATACCTTTAGTTTCTATACTAGGTGTAATTTTAGCAAATTATTTAAGACATAAAAAAATACAATCTTTAAAATCTAAAGGTCTAGAATTTAAAGATGAAAGAGGTAACGAAAAAACAAAAATAAACTGGTGGATACTAGGAGGAAGTTTAGTTTTTGTTATTTTCACATTGTCTATTGGTTCCTTTAAGGTTCCGTTTGCACAAGAAATTGTTTTTATAGGCTCAGTTATAATCATTTTATTTTTAATGTTTAAACTGATTAAGGAATTGCCTCAGGAACTAAGATTAACAATTGTAGGTACAGCAGTAATAATATTTATATTTAGGGCCATGCCAGGTCCTGGTCCTGGTTTAACATGGTTCGAAATTGATGAACTAGGATTTAATGAGCAGTTTTTTTCTGTTCTATCATTATTAGCATCAATTTTAACATTAGCTGGTATTGTTTTATTAAGACCTTTTATGGCAAATAATTCAATTGCTAAAATAATTGTAGTTTTAAGTATTGCGGGTGCGATTTTGTTTTTACCAAGTGTTGGAATGTATTATGGTTTTCATAACTGGACAGCCTCGTTAACAGGTGGAGTTGTTGATGCTAAGTTTATTGCATTAATTAATACAGCGTTGGAATCTCCGCTTGGCCAAGTATCAATGATACCTCTATTAGCTTGGATAGCAAAAAATGCTCCAGCACATTTAAAGGCAACCTTTTTTGCAGTTTTTGCATCTTTTACAAATCTAGCATTATCAGCGAGTGCGTTAGGAACAAAATATTTAAATGAAATTTTTACTGTAACAAGAGAGGTTAAGGATAAGGTTTCTGGCGAAATACAAACAACAGCAGATTATTCTGAACTTGGAATACTGTTAATTTTTGTAACACTTTTAACATTAATTCTTCCAATTTTATTTGTATTTATAATTAATAATAGTAAATACAAAACTACTGAATAAAAATTTAATACAATGAAAAAAATTTTCTTAGTGTATGGGCACTACAATGACAATTCATTTAATGCAGCAATTCGAGATGAATTCGTTAAGCAATCAAAAGTAAATGGAAATCAGGTAGATGTTATTGATTTATATAAAGAGAAATTTGATCCTGTTTTTGCTGGCGAAGAACCTGATCAAGAAGTTTTAGATCATAGAAAAAGAATCGAAGAAAGTGATACAATTGTTTTAATTGCTCCAATTTGGAATTTTAGGATGCCAGCGATAGTTGAGGGTTGGATAGATAAAGTTTTAGCTCCACCTTGGGCGTTTAGATTTAAACAGTTAGTTGGAAATTATGGTTATCCAATTGGAAACTTAAGAGATAAAAAAGCTATAATATTTTGTACATATGGTTCACCAAGATTAGCAATTACAACTTTTTTTTTAAACTTACCAATTAGAAGATTAAAAAGAGGGGTATTTCATATGTGTGGCATATATAACATTGTCTATAGAAGATATTTTGCAGTACCATTTGTTAGTGATGCTAAAAGACAAGAATTTTTAAATGATGTTAGAAAAACCGCTAATAATCTTTAAAGCTGTAATTTTATTTTTTTTCCTTATTTCATTTTCTTACGCTGAATTACTAAACCCCAATAGCACTATAAGCCCGAAAGAAGTTATTAAAATTCAATTGAGTGGGCTTCAACAAAATGATCTTGAATATAAAGATAGTGGTATAGAACAAACATGGAAATTTGCTCACCCAAATAATAAGAGAGTAACAGGACCATTAAGCAACTTTAAGATGATGATAAAAAGCGACTCTTATGGGATGATGATTAACCACCTAAGTCACACAATAACTGAACTTGGAAGTAGTGACAAATGGGCTCAATTTGAAGTTATCATTCTTGATAAGGATAAAATTTATCACAAATTCAATTGGCAAGTCGAAAAATACACCTCTGAAGGAACTTTGAAAGACTGTTGGTTAACCACAATGGTATCCAGTCCAATCCCTCTTGGAAGCTCAATTTAATTGTCCACATATACATTTTTGTTTCGTAACAATTAAAAATTTAGTAGGAATCGCAGAATGAAAACAAAAACTAAAGTTGTAGTAGTTGGTGGAGGAGTTGTGGGGGTAAGTGCCCTTTATCATTTAGCAAAAAAGGGCTGGTCTGATGTTGTTCTAGTTGAAAGAAAAGAGTTAACTTCAGGATCTACTTGGCACGCAGCAGGTTTGTTGCCTTTATTTAATATGAGTTATTCAGTTGGACAACTTCATAAATATGCAGTCAATCTTTATAAAACATTAGAGGAAGAAACTGGAAAAAATGTTGGCTTTAGTGTTGTTTCAAATATTCGTCTAGCAAGTACAAAAGATAGAATGGATGAATACCATCAATACGCAGGTGTCGCTCGAACTATCGGAGTAGATGTTAAATTTTTGAAACCAGAACAAGTAAAAGAAATTTGGCCATTATGTCATACAGATGATTTAGTAGGTGCAATACAACACCCTGAAGATGGATATATTCAACCAGCAGATTTAACACAAGCATTAGCAACAGGTGCAAGAAATAGAGGAGCAGAAATTTATAGAAACACAACTGTCCTATCAATGAGGCAAACTAAAGATGGATGGATTGTGGAAACAGACAAGGGATCAATAGAGTGCGAACATGTTATTTCTTGTTCTGGAAATTTTGCGAGACAAACAGGTGAAATGGTAGGATTAGATATTCCAGTAATACCTGTTGAGCATCAATACATTGTTACAGAACCGCATCCAGCAATTCAAAAAAGAAAAAAAGATGGATTACCAGAAATGGGAGTCTTAAGAGATAGTGATAGTAGATGGTATATGAGAGAAGAAGCTGGAGGATTAATTTTAGGCCCTTATGAAGATGGTGCACCAGCTTGTTATGTAGAGGGGCCATCAAAAAATTCTGAATATGAGTTATTTCAAGAAGACTTAGACAGATTAGCTCCACACATTGAAGGAGCAATTCATAGAGTTCCTGCATTTGGAGAAGTTGGAGTAAAGAAAGTTTATAATGGAGCAATCTGTTATACTCCTGATGGTAATCCAATTGTTGGTCCTGCATGGGGACTTAAGAATTTTTGGATTAATGAAGGGCATAGTTTTGGGATAACAGCAGCAGGTGGTGCAGGTTGGCAACTAGCAGAGTGGATAGTTGATGGTGAACCTACAATTGATATGTTAGGAGTTGAACCAAGACGTTACGGTAATTATGCAACCAAATCTTATTTGAAAGCAAAAAATGAAGAAGCATATAGCCATGTATTTATTGTTCACTATCCAGATGAAGAAAGACCAGCAGCAAGACCATTAAGAACAGCTCCTTGTTATGAACGAATGAAAAATTTAGGAGCAGTTTTTGGTCAGAAATTTGGATGGGAAAGACCTAATTTTTTTGCAACAGACGGAATGGAGCAAAAAGATGATTGGTCATTTAGAAGATCAAAATGGTTTGATGCAATTAAAAAAGAATGTCAAAATGTAAAAGAAAACGTGGGTCTTTTAGATATGACTGCGTTTGCAAAATGTAGAATTAGGGGACCCAAAGCAGAGGAATTTTTAGATTATTTAGTTGCAAACAAACTTCCAAAAAAAATTGGAAGGATAAATTTATGTCATGCTTTGAACACTAAAGGTGGAGTACATTCAGAATTTACTATAATGAAAGAAGCAGAGAATAGTTACTATTTAGTTTCTGCTGGAGCAAATTTAAGATTAGATCATGACTGGATACAAAAATGGATGCCAGTTGATGGATCTGTAATTTTTGAAGATCTAACAAATAGTACAGGAGTTCTGGTAGTAGCAGGACCTAAAGCTAGACAGTTAATGCAAAAGGTTTCAACAGATGATTTCTCAAATGAAAATTTCAAATGGCTAACTGCAAAAAATGTAAATGTTGGATACGCTCCAGTAAATGCAATGAGAGTAAACTTTGTTGGTGAGCTTGGTTGGGAATTACATCATCCAATAGAATATCAAAATCATATTTTTGATAAATTAATGGAAGCGGGAAAAGATTTAGGAATTAAACCTTTTGGAATAAGAGCTATGAATAGTTTAAGAGTTGAAAAATCTTATAAATTAGTCGGTACAGAATTATCAATTGAATATTCACCGTATGAGTCTGGTCTTGATAGATTTGTTCATCCAAATAAAGGAAACTTTATTGGGTTAGAAGCACTTAACAAATGGAGAGAAAAAGGTTTTGATAATAAATTGGTCACTTTAGAGGTTCATAACACAAAAGATGCTGATGTATTAGGAAATAATCCTATTTTCAAAGATGGAAAAGTTGTTGGAAGAGCAACTGGAGGTGAATTTGGTTTTAGATTAGATAAATCAATAGCGCTCGCGATGGTTAAACCAGATTGTTCGAATGTGGGCGACAAATTACAAGTTGATATATTAGGTGAAATGTACGACGCTACAGTCTTAGATGAGAGTCCATACGATTCAGAAAATAATTTATTGAGAGCTTAATGAAAATTTTAGTAGCTGTAAAAAGAGTCATTGATTATAACGTTCAAATTAGAGTTAAAGAAGATGGATCTGGTGTAGTTACTGACAATGTTAAAATGTCAACTAATCCTCCTGATGATAATGCAATAGAAGAAGCTGTAAAAATTAAAGAAGCAGGTAAAGCTACAGAGGTAGTCGCAATAACTGTTGGAGAACAAAAAGCTCAAGAGACAGTTAGAAAAGCTTTAGCAGTTGGTGCAGATAGAGGTATTCATGTAAAAGTGGATGGAATACTTGAACCTTTAGCCGTTTCAAAAATTTTACAAAAAGTAGTTGATAAAGAAAAACCAGATTTAGTGTTCATGGGTAAACAAGCAATTGATGATGATTGTAATCAGACAGGTCAAATGTTGAGCGCTTTATTAAATTGGCCACAAGCAACATTTGCCTCAAAGATTGATGTGAAAGATAATAAATTAGAAGTAACTAGAGAAATAGACGAAGGTCTTGAAACAATTGAAATAAATGTTCCAGCTATAGTAACTTGTGATCTTAGGCTGAATGAACCAAGATATGCATCACTACCAAATATAATGAAGGCTAAGAAAAAACCTATAGAGGAAATTGCAGCTTCTGATTTAGGCGTAGATGTATCGCCAAGATTAGAGCAATTAAAAGTAGAGGAACCTCCAAAAAGAAAAGCAGGTATAAAAGTAGCAAATGTTGCTGAATTAGTTCAAAAATTAAAAAATGAGGCTAAGGTAATTTAATGGCTGTTTTACTTATAGCAGAGCACAATAACAAAGCTTTAAGACCGTTTACTCTTAATGCGGCTACAGCAGCATCTCAAATTGATACAGATGTTCATGCTGTAGTTATTGGTCAAAACTCTGCAGATGCTGTAAAACAATTATCTGAACTTCCAGTAATTAAAAAAGTATTAAGTGTGGAAGCAGCCCACTATGAAAACTTCACAGCAGAAAATTTTGCTCCGGTGATTGTTAAACTTGCAGAGAATTATTCTCACATTGTTTGTTCAGCAAATACATTTGGAAAGAACTTGATGCCACGAATTGCTGCTCATCTTGATACATCACAAGTAAGTGATATAATTAAAGTAATATCACCAGATACTTTTTTAAGACCAATTTATGCAGGTAATGCTTTTGCAACAATTAAGAGTAATGATGCTAAAAAGTGCATAACAATTAGACCTACTTCATTTGATCCATGTGAGAGCACAGGTGGATCAGCTCAAATTGAAAAAGTAGATGCAAGTGATGAATTTTCAAATACAAAATTTATAAAAAGAGAAGAAATTAAATCTGATCGACCCGAGCTTGGAACAGCAAGAATTGTTGTATCAGGTGGTAGAGGAATGCAAAGTGGAGATAATTTTAAATTAATTACAGAAATTGCTGATAAATTAGGTGCAGCAATTGGCGCATCAAGAGCGGCAGTAGATGCTGGATACATAAGTAACGATCATCAAGTAGGTCAAACAGGAAAAGTGGTAGTGCCAGATCTATATATCGCTGTTGGAATTTCAGGTGCTATTCAGCATTTAGCAGGAATGAAGGAAAGTAAAGTTATAGTTGCAATTAATAAAGACGGTGAGGCACCAATTTTTAGTGTCGCAGATTATGGACTTGAAGCTGATTTATTTGAGGCACTACCTCAGTTCATGGAAGAGCTGAACAAATTAAACACTATACAAAAATAATCCTTACAGTTAAAAACTAGAGTATGTCTAGAGAATCGATGGAATATGATGTTGTAATCATAGGTGGAGGACCATCAGGATTATCAACTGCAATAAAGTTAAAACAATTAGACCCAAGCCTAAATGTTTGTTTATTAGAAAAAGCATCAGAGATTGGAGCTCATATTTTAAGTGGAAATGTATTTGAAACGCGTGCTTTAGATGAATTATTACCAAATTGGAGAGAATTAAATTCTCCAATTAAAACAAAAGTAACTAAAGAAAAATTTTTATTTTTAGGAAAAACTAAATCTTTAAGTTGGCCAACTTGGCTACTACCTGCCGTTCAACAAAATCATAAAAATTATATTATCAGTTTAGCAAATCTGTGTAGATGGCTTGCTGAACAAGCTGAAAATTTAGGTGTAGAAATCTTTCCAGGATTTCCAGCAAGTGAAATTTTATATAATGAAGATGGATCTATTAAAGGTGTTGCAACTCAAGATATGGGTATAGATAAAGATGGTAATAAAAAAGATAGTTTTGAACCAGGTATTGAGCTTTTAGGCAAAGTAACAGTTTTTGCAGAAGGGTGCAGAGGTCATTTAGGAAAACAATTGATTAAAAGATTTGAATTAAATAAAGGTAAAGATCCTCAACAATACGGAATTGGCTTTAAAGAAATATGGGAAATAGAGGGTAAAAATCACGAAGAAGGTTTAGTTATGCATACAGCTGGATGGCCATTAGATAACAATACTTATGGTGGTAGTTTTATGTATCATGCAGAAAATAAACAAGTTTTTCTTGGTTATGTAATAGGTTTAGATTACAAAAATCCTCACCTTTCTCCTTATGATGAATTTCAGAGATTTAAAACACATCCAGCAATAAAAAAAATTATAGAAGGTGGAAAAAGGATTTCTTACGGGGCAAGAGCCTTAATTGAAGGCGGATTTCAAAGTTTACCAAAAATGTTTATGCCTGGAGCTTTATTAGTTGGTTGTGATGCTGGAACTTTGAATATGCCAAAAATTAAAGGATCTCATACAGCGATGAAAAGTGGGATGATTGCAGCCGAAACTATTTATGAACATTTAAAAGAAAATAAAGATTTATCAATTTATGAAAAGAAATTTAAAAATAGCTGGTTACAAAAAGAGCTTTATGAGGCCCGAAATGTAAAACCTAGTTTTAGCTGGGGATTAATTTTAGGAATAATTTTTACAGGTATTGATCAAATTTTATTTAGAGGAAAACTTCCTTTTACCCTAAAACATAAACATGCCGATCATGAAACATTAAAACCTGCAAACCAAATGCCTAAAATAGATTATCCAAAATACGATAATGTAATAACATTTGATAAAACAAGTTCAGTTTATCTTACTGGTACAAATCATGCTGATAATCAGCCTGTTCATTTAAAGCTTAAAGACCCACATTTACCAATCAATTATACTTTAGAAAAATTTGATGAACCTGCTCAAAGATATTGTCCTGCAGGGGTTTATGAGATTCAAAAAGAAAATGATGTAAGTAAATTTGTAATTAATTCTCAAAATTGTATTCATTGTAAAACATGTGATATAAAAGAACCTTCTCAAAACATTACTTGGGTTACACCAGAAGGAAGTGGTGGTCCAAGATATGGAAATATGTAATTAAGATAAATCTATTGCAAACTTTTTTAAAGTTTCAATAGGTACATATTTAAGAGTGTTTTCGTGAGTTCTTTTCAAAAATATTGGACATCCTTTACCAGCTTCAACTGCTCTTGCATACCAACTAGCACACAAACACCATCCATCTCCATCTTTTAAACCTGGAAACCCAAATTCAGGATGTGGAGTTATTAAATCATTACCTGCTTCTTTCATCCATTCTAAACATTCGGTAGTAACTTTAGCACAAACTGTATGAAGTCCATGATCATTCTCATCAGTGTTACAACAACCATCACGAAACCAACCTGTTAAAGGATCATTTGAACATTCTTCCAGATCTTCACCAAGAACATTTTTTTGATTTATTTTTTTAATCATTAAAAACTATTATAAATATTTTCATCAATTAATGCGTTAAATGAAATAGATCTTCTTTCTTCATCTTTTCTGTAAAACGGATAAACAATATGCATCAGGTAATTTGGAAAGAAATAAAAGTCACCTACCTTAGGTGTTATAGTAAAAGTTGATTTACAACTAAACATTTGACTACCATGAACCAAAGATAATTTACCATTAAAATTATTTTTTTTATTATTCTGAAATGTTTCTCCAAAATTATTTGGTAATTTTAAATATCCAACACCTGATATATGGCCACCATGAGTATGTATAGGATTATATTCATTTTCAAATTGTCTTACTATCCAACTTGATAGAAGATTAAAATTAGTAATTTTTTTTTTTTCTACTAATTCGACCCATTTTTGAACTGCTGTAAATAAAAAGTTTAATAACCCAGAAGATTTAACAAACTCCTCCTCCAATTGAAACTCTTGTTGAACATTTCCTGCTAGTTTAAATCCATGATCAAGTTTTTTAATTTTTTTTACATCTAGTATTGTTTCATCAATGTAATTATTTAATATGCTTAATAAACTTTCAGGAATAACTACCTTTACTATTGATGGACCAAAAGGTTTAAAAACTTTTATTTCATTAATTGACATTTTATATTTTTGTAGGATTTGGTTGACCTTTATAAACTTCTTCAGGATCAAATTTTTTTTCTTTTTCAAGAAATTCCATTTCAACTTTTCTTCCATTTTCTATTGGTCCCATAGGAATTGATCTATAAAAACACGATCTATAACCAACATGGCAACTTGCCCCATCACCTATATCAACTGTTAACCATATCGAGTCTTGATCATCATCAATTCTTATTTCAGTAACCTTTTGAGTAAAACCACTTGTTTTACCTTTGTGCCAAATAGCTTTTCTTGATCTGCTATAATAATGTGCTTCTTTAGTTTCAATTGTTTTTTTTAAAGCTTCTACATTCATGTATCCATGCATTAAAATATCTTTTGTTTTTGAGCACATTGTAATTACAGGAATCAACCCATCATTATCAAACTTAGGCGAAAGAAGATTTCCTTCCTCAATATCATAGATATTTTCTCTTTTTTTGAACATACGGGGTGATTATTTAGCACATATCTAAATATATTAAATATTTTTAAATTTACGTATTTACTGTATAAAAAGGCGCTATGAAATTAGTAAAAGAGACAGACGACAAAAATTTGGATACAAAAAAGGTTTCGGATAAAGAAGCTGAAGAGGCTATTAGAACCATTTTATCTTGGATGGGTGAAGATCCTAAAAGAGAGGGCTTGTTAGAAACTCCTAAAAGAGTTGTAAAAGCATTCAAAGAATATTTTCAAGGTTACAATGAGGATGCAAAAAAAGTATTAGATAAAACTTTTGGTGACGTTGAAGGTTACAGCGACATGGTTGTTCAAAAGAATATTTCGGTGCAAAGTCACTGTGAACATCACATGGCTCCAATTATTGGAAAAGCTCATGTTGCCTATATACCAAATGAAAGAGTTGTAGGTTTAAGTAAAATTGCAAGAGTAGTTGAAATATTTTCAAAGAGATTACAGACACAAGAAAGATTAACTGTTCAGATAGCAAATAGCTTGATGGAAGCTTTAGATGCAAAAGGTGTAGCAGTAACCATAGATTCAACCCATCAGTGTATGACAATGAGGGGTATAAAAAAAGAACAAGCAACAACTGTAACTAATTTTTACTTAGGTCAGTTCAAAGAGGATTTGAGTTATCAAAATAGATATTTACGATTTATCAGCACTGAGTTAAAAGACTAGTGTGTCTGACCAATTTAAAGCACTGATTCTTAATCAAGAAGGTGAAAACTTTTCACTTAATGTTAAATCCATTGATAAAAGTTTTTTAAAGCATGGAGATGTAACAGTAAAAGTAGATTATTCTGACCTTAATTTTAAGGATGGAATGATTTTAAAAAATGGTGGACGTCTAGTTAAAGAGTTTCCGCATATTCCAGGTATAGATTTTGCAGGAAAAGTTATTGAAAGTGAAAATTCAAAATTTCAAGAAGGCGATGAAGTAATCTTAACTGGATTTAGAGTAGGAGAAATATTTTTTGGTGGTTATTCACAAATTGCAAAAGTAAATGCAGATTTTCTGATTAAAAAACCTGATAGCTTAACAAGCAAACAAGCTATGATTTTAGGTACAGCAGGCTTCACATCATTAATGAGCGCCTTTGCAATTCAAGCAAGAGAAAGTATTTTGTTAGGTGAAAAAGTTAATGATGTTCTGGTGACTGGTGCAACAGGGGGAGTTGGTAGTGTAGCGGTTATGGCTTTAACTAAAATGGGATACAATGTTTCTACAGTAACAGGAAAAGATTCTAAGTCAGATTATTTAAAATCATTAGGTGCTAAAAACATTATAAATAGGGCTGAATTTGATAAAGATCCAAGACCAATAGACAAAGGCTTGTGGGATGGAGTAGTTGATACCGTTGGTGGAAAAATTCTGGCAAATGCAATAGCTCAAACAAAATCAAATGGAATAATAGCAGTTTGTGGAAATGCAAATAGCAATGAACTTAATACAAATTTATTACCATTTATGTTAAGGGGTATTAAAGTTTGGGGCATGGACTCAGCTAATTGCAGTATTAGAAGAAGGGGTTTCATTTGGGGAGAAGCTTCAAAACTAATTGATTTCGATATATTGGAAAAATCTGTTTTAACAGTTAGTCTAGAAGAATTAATTGAAACTTATCCAAAAATTTTAAAAGGAGAAATCGCTGGAAGAGTATTAGTTGATTTAAATAAATAATGGACTGGGATAAATTAAAAATTTTTCATGCTGTAGCAGAAGCTGGTAGCTTTACAAATGCTACTGTTAATTTAAATCTTAGCCAATCAGCTATAAGTAGGCAAATCCAATCATTAGAACAAGATTTAAAAGTACAGTTGTTTGAAAGGCATGCTAGAGGCTTAACTCTTACACAAAATGGAGAATATGTTTTTAAAACTGCTCACGAGGTAATCAGTAAGCTTAAAGAAGTAGAAACATCACTAGGTGATCAAAAAAGCAAACCAACAGGAAAACTAACCATTACAACTGTAAGAAGTTTTGGAACACACTGGTTAACACCAAGAATTCAAGAATTTATGACACTCAATCCAGAAATTGAGATCGAACTAGTTTTTGATGATAAAGAGTTAGATTTAAGTACTCGTCAAGCTGATATTGGAATTTTCATGAGAAGACCAAAGCAGCTCAATTATATTCAAAAAAAATTAGTTGATATTAAATACTATATTTATGGATCAAATAAATATTTAGAAAAAAATGGGATGCCAAAAACAGTCAATGATTTAAATAAACATAAATTTATTTCCTTTGGAAAAGGTGCTCCTTCACCAGTTTATAATCCTGATTGGGCATTAAAAATAGGAATGCATGATGGAAAAAAAAGAAAATCTATTATGAAGGTTAATAGTGTAAGTGGCCTTTTGTATGGTGTTGAATCTGGAGTGGGATTGGCTGCACTACCTGAATATTTGGTATCGAATACAAGTAATATAATTAAAGTTCTTCCAAAAGTAGAAGGGCCAATAACCGAAGCACATTTTGTGTATCCTCAATCATTAAAAAATACAGCTAGAGTACAAGCATTTAGAAATTTCCTATTCAGTAAAATAGGCGACTGGAAATAGAAAATCTCAAAAAACCCTGGATTTAATGTAAAATCTAATTCTGCGACATTATTGCGATTGATAATCATTCGCATTGAGAATAGTTCTCATTCTCAATAATAACGTAATAATTAAAGGAGTTTAATGAGAAAATTATCAATTTTAGCGTTAATTACATCTTTATTTGTATCAACTTTTGCGATTGCGAATGAGGTAAATGTATTTAATGCAAGACATTATAAGGCTGATGCTGAAATGTATGGAAAATTTACAGCAGCCACAGGAATTAAAGTAAATTTAATTAACGGAAAATCAGGAGCTTTAGAAAAAAGAATAGCCGAAGAAGGAGCAGATTCTTCAGCTGATCTTTATATTACTGCTGATGCTGGAAGATGTGGCGCAATGGATGCTAAAGGTTTGCTTCAAGGTGGTTTAACATCTGCAACAATTAAAGCATCTGTTCCAAAAAACTTTAGAACCAATAAATGGGTTGGAGTAGCAAAAAGAGCAAGAATAATTTATTACTCACCTGAAAGAGTAAGTGGTGCTGAATTATCTGGTTTAACTTACGAAGGTTTAGCTGATCCAAAATGGAAAGGTAGATTAGTAATAAGAAAATCAAGCAATATTTATAACAAATCTCTAGTGGCTTCATTAATAGAAAATAATGGAAAAAAAGCTACAGCTGAATGGGCAAAAGGTGTTGTATCCAATATGGCAAGAACTCCAAAAGGTAATGATAGAGCTCAAATTATGGCTGTTGCAGCAGGGGAAGCAGATATTGCTGTAGCAAACACTTATTACTTAGCGCTTATGTTGTCTGGTAATAAAGGTGAAGAGCAACAAGCAGCTGCAAAAAAAGTTAAAGCATTTTTCCCTAACCAAAATGATAGAGGAACACACATGAATATTAGCTGTGCTGCTTTAGTTAAAGGTGCACCTAATAAAGCAAATGCGATTGCACTTGTTGACTTTTTGTTATCACCAGAATCTCAGGAACACTTTACGAATAATACGTTTGAGTTTCCTATGATCGATGGTGTTTCTCCAAATCCATTAGTAGTAAATAATTTAGGGTTAGATTTTAAACAAGATCTATCAACTAAAGTTTCTAGTTATGGAAAAAAACAAGCTGCTGCATTAGAAGTTATGACAGCTGCTGGTTGGAAGTAACATATAGTGAAAAAGAATTTATTTAATTTTGATTTAAGTAATTCTTCTGTCATGAGCGGTTCACTTGAGGGTCAGATAACATGTGAACCATGCTCATCAGAATGTGAAAAGATTAAAAGAAAAATAAATAATAGAAAATTATCTGAGATTGAAAAAGACGAGGCTCTAGACATCCTCACTCCTTTTAAATGATGATATATTTCTTTTTAGACGGTGCCCACGTCACTCTCCTTTAGGATCTTTACCCTTTCCTAAAAATTGTCGTGGGCATTAAAAAAATATGATTGAAGGATTTAAAATACCTCAAGTAACTTTTAGAATTAGAGAAGGTGATACTTCGGATAATGAAATTGCATGTGCAATTGGTGGGAAGTGGATAAATAAATCTACTGATGATTTTTTTAAAAATAAAAGAGTAATTTTATTTAGTTTACCTGGTGCATTTACCCCAACATGTTCCTCTCAACAATTACCTGGATTTGAAAAAAATGCCGATGAATTAAAAAAACTTGGCATAGACGAAATTTATTGTTGTTCAGTAAATGACTCATACGTCATGAATGCATGGGCAAAAAAAATGGGTATTTCTAATGTTAAAGTAATACCAGATGGATCAGGACTTTTTACAAAATATATGGGAATGTTAATCTCCAAAGACCATGATGGATTTGGCCAAAGAAGTTGGAGATATATGGCAGTTATTAATGACGGTATTGTTGAAAAATGGTGGCAAGAGCCTGGAATTAATAATTCAGGCTCAGATGATGACCCGTATATAGAAACAACACCAGAAAACACAATAAAATACCTTTCTGCATCAAAGTAAAATCATATTAAAAAAATTTTTTTATATTATAAGACCCTTAATGTTAAAGAATTTAAATATCTGGTTTCTATCCTCTTTATTGGTGTCTATAGGCGTATTAATTCCAATAGTTACAGTTTTTTTTAGTTTTTTTGAAGAGACCTCAAATTATTATCAAGTATTAAAAGATACTTTTTTATTTGAATATATTTTTAATTCTTTCACACTACTAGTTTGTGTCTTAATCCTCACATTTATAATAGGAACTGCATCTGCATACTTGGTTTCATTTTATAAATTCCCCTTTAGTGATTTCTTTAAATGGGGCCTTATACTTTCTTTCGCTGTTCCCCCATATATTTATGCATATTCTTTGACGGCCTTTTTTGAAAATTATGGTACAGCTTTTACAATATTGACAAATTTATTTGGAGAAGGGGAATACAACAAACATATTCCAAAGTTCGATGGTCTTCTTGGAGCAGTACTTTCCCTTTCATTTTCATTATACGCTTATGTATATATTCTTTCTAGAGCTTCATTTTTATATCAATCTCAAAACTTAATTGATTTAGGAAGAAGTTTAGGTTTTTCAAAATTCAAATCTTTATATTCTTTGATATTACCAGCTGCTAGACCAGCTATAGTCGCTGGTTTATCTCTTGTTGCAATGGAAACTTTAGCAGAATTTGGTGCAGTTGATTTTTTTTCAATAAACACCTTAACCACTGGAATTTATAATTCATGGATTACATTTGATGACTTAGCTTTTTCAAATAGATTGTCCTTTTTCTTACTAATATTTATATTTGCATGTTTTATAATTGAGAATTTTTCTAGAAAAAAAGCTAAATACCATTTTAATTCAAGAGGTGGATTTAAACAAAAAGAAAAAATTACACTGCATGGAAAAAAATCTTTTTTTGCATTTTTGTTTTGTTTTATTATTTTCTTTTTAAGTTTTTTATTTCCTTTAAGCCAAATGTTATATTGGACAATTAAATTTCCAGAAAATCTTTTTGATATCGATGTAATTTCACTTACTTTAAATACAATTTATTTGGTGATTTTATCTAGCATAGTCTTGATTTTGTTTTCTTTAATTTCTAATTATGGAAATAGGGTTTCAAGAAATAAGGTTTTAAATTTTTTATCAACCATATCCATATCAGGTTATGCTATTCCAGGTGTTATTTTAGCTGTAGCATTTATTACATTTGTAGCATGGTTTGATGATAACATTGTTAAAACTTTAGGATTTTTGTCTATTAAAAAAATCTTTATTGGTTCTGTTCTTGGTCTTGTTTTAGTTTATTTTGTAAGATTTTATTCATTAGCATTTAATGGAATTAAGTCAGGCTATGAAAAAATAAATATTTCAGTTGACGAAAGTTCATATCTACTTGGTTACTCCAAAAAGAAAACCTTCATGAATATTCATGTTCCTTTCTTAAGAAATTCACTTTTATTTGTAGCAATATTGATTTCCCTAGAGATAATAAGAGAGTTGCCAATAACCCTTATTTTAAGGCCATTTAATTTCGAAACTTTTGCAACAACCGCTTATATATCTGCTTCTGAAGATTTATTAGAGGCTGCAGCAGTTCCATCATTATTTTTAATTTTAATTGCAACTATATTTATTATGTTTACATCTAAATATATTTTGAGAGAAAAATGAAAAATAATTTTTTAGAAATTAAAGGTGTTGATTTTATAATTGGTGGAAAAACCAAAGTTAAAAACGCTTCATTTGCAATTGAAAATGAAGGAGAAACTTTGTGTATTTTAGGTCCATCAGGAATTGGAAAAACTACAATTCTCAGAACAATAGCTGGTTTGGAACAAATTGATAAAGGTTCAATTAAATTGAATGGAAAATTAATATCTTCTAAAGACAAACATATTGAGCCAGAACATAGAAATGTATCTTTAGCTTTTCAAGATAATAGCTTATTTCCACATTACACTGTTGAAAAGAATATATTGTTAGGCACTGAGAGAAATAAAATAAAAAAGAAAAAAAAACTAACTTTTAAAGAGATTATTGATTTACTGGATATTTCAAAAATACTTGAAAAATACCCTCATGAAATCAGTGCTGGAGAGGCTCAAAGAGCTTCTCTTGCAAGATCTTTACTAACACAACCTGATCTTTTGTTATTAGATGAACCGTTATCAAATGTTGATCAAAGTTTTAAAGAAGAAATTCAAGTAAGATTAAAAAAAATATTAAATAAATTAAAAATTACAACAATAATTGTAACACATGACTCTTATGAAGCTTTTTACTTAGGTCATAAATGTGCAATTATATTAGATGGTCAAATAAAACAGTTTGACGATCCTTATAATGTCTATCATTTTCCAAACTCAGTCGAAGTAGTAAATTTTTTAAATCGTGGAATTTTAATTCCAGCAAAAGTAACTGGAGAAAATTCATTGGAAAATAAAGATCTTGGAACAATTAATGGGAATTTTATTAAGCATTATCCAAAAGGATCAAATGTGCAATTATTATTACAACCAGAGGATCTTGAGCACGACGATAAAAGCAATCTAAAATTAGAGGTAGTTGATAGAAAATTTAGAGGAACCAACTTTATTTATACCTTGAAAACTAGTAGCGATTTATTAATACCAGTTTTTGTTCATTCTCATCATGAACATCAACATGAAGCTGACGAAAAGTTTGGAATTAAAAGACCGATTCATATTGATCACATAGTTTGTTTTTAATAAAACAAGCAAATGCTTAGTAAAAAACAATTATTTACTCGAGGGATGTTTGATATTTCTCCACATATGCTTTCAGTAATTCCATTTGGAATAATTTGTGGAGCAATAGGTGTTGAACTTGGATTTCACCCGTATTTAGTTTACGCAATGTCTTTCATAATTTTTGGCGGAGCTTCGCAGATAGTATTTTTACAATTGTTATCAGGGGGTGCATCTAGTTTAGTTGCGGTTGCATCTGTTGGAATTATAAATTCTAGACATCTATTATATGGAGCTGTTTTATCTGAATATTTAGAAAAATTATCTTTTATAAAAAAATTATTAATTTCTTATGTTGTTGTAGATCAAGGCTTTGCAGAGTCTAATAAGTTTTTCAAAAAAAATAGAAGTGAAGAATTTTTACATTATCATTTAATTGGCACAGGTTGTACAATGTGGGTTTGTTGGCAGATAGCAACATTATCAGGCATTGTTTTAGGATCATTTGTTCCAGATGAACTTGGCTTAAAATTTGCAATTCCTCTAACGTTTATAGCAATTGTTGTTCGGGATTTAAAAAAATTAGACCATGTAATTGTAATGATTACTTGTGGTTTGAGTTCACTATTATTTTTTGATGCTCCATTTAAATCTTACATAATCATTTCACCGATAATTGCTTTATTTGTAGCTGCACTATTGTTGAGGTTAAAAAAATGACTCTTACATCAATTATTTTTGCTGGAATATTAACCTACCTTACTAGAATGACTATGATTGCTTTAATTAGCAGGGATATGTTGGGAGACAAAATTAAAGCAGTGCTAGAATATGTCCCTTCTGCAGTATTCCCAGCAATAATATTTCCAGGAATATTTATAAATGATTTTGGAATTTTTATAGAAATGAATGATCCTAAAATTTTTGGAGCTTTAGTTGCTGTAATTGTAGGTTATTTCTCAAAAAATATTATTGCAACAATTTCAGCTGGATTAGTTTCTTATTGGTTTTTAATATTTGTAGTATTTAATTAGCACCTAATTTAATATTTCTACTTACATTGATGTCTATTAATTTTGGTTTTGCTAAATTTAGGTTTGACATAAGCTCAATATATTCATCAACATTTCTAACCTGCAATCTTGGATTAAATTTTTTTTCATTACCAATTGTACTAGATACTTTGCCGTTATAATCATGACCAGGATACAAAATTGTGTCCTCAGGTAATTTTAACAATCTATTAAAGATCGAATTATAAGCATCTTTCGAACTTCCGTTTTGAAAATCTGTTCTACCGGTGCCATTAATTAAAAGAGTATCTCCTGAAAATAAATAGTTATTCATCAAGAAACTATAGCTGTCAGAAGTATGACCAGGTGTGTACATCGCTTTAATTTCTATTTGGTCAATTTTTATTATTTCATCATCTTTTACTCTAATTTCTACAGCATCAGCAGGTGTGTGTTCACCCATAAGTGTAGAACAATTTGTTGCTTGCTTTAGTTTACTTGCACCAGTTACATGGTCAGCATGAATATGGGTATCTATTACCTTAACTAATTTTAAATCTAACTCGTTTAGTAGCTCAATGTAGCTTTCAACTTTCTCAATTACTGGATCAATTATGATTGCCTCGCGACCTTTTGCCGACGCAATTAAATAAGTATAAGTTGATGATTTATTATCGAAAACTTGTTTAAAAATCATTTATCATTAATATCAAATTATAATGAATACCTCTACATTTCATTGGTCTTGTAGACATACCTGGAAAAGAAGCGCAAAAAATACAGCTTGGTGTGTACTTGGTTGTGCAATTGGTGATTTTGGAACAATATTATTTTTTCAATTGACTCAAATTCCTTTTCCAGTTTTAGCAATAATGATTTTAGCAATAATCAATGGATTGATTACAAGTATTATTTTAGAAACAATAATTTTAATGACACAAAATTTTAATTTTATTAACGCATTCAAAACTGCTTGCGGAATGAGTTTAATTTCAATGATCAGCATGGAAATTATGATGAACTTGACTGACTATGTGTTAACTGGAGGTGCAATTTTAACGTGGTGGGTGGTGCCGATAATGCTGATTGTAGGTTTTTTAACTCCTTGGCCTTATAATTATTGGAGATTAAAAAAATTTGGAATTGCTTGTCATTAAGATTAAAGAATTCTTTTTAATAAATTGTCCCCAAAAAATAGTTTGTGAACAATAACAGCAGTTATATGAAGCACTATTAAACCGATAAGTGTATAATTTGAAAGAATATGAATTTCATAAAACTGATCTGCTAAATCAAAATTTTCATTAATTTGAATTTCTCTAAACAATATTGTTAGTGTTTCACCGTTAAATAGTTTTTTTAATATTCCTGAAATTGTTATTGATAAAATAGCAATATATAAAAGTACATGGTTCATCTTTGCTAAAAACCTTTGTCCTTTAAAAATACTTGGATCTAATTTTGGAGTTGGATTAAGTATATTATTTATTAATCTTATTATTATTATATAAAAAACAGTTAAACCTAATGTAACGTGTATATCTTCTATAGCAATCCTTTGTTCACCAAAATCTAAATCAACCAGATAAAAACCCAAAGGTATTTGTATGAACAGAATAGCTGCGCTGAGCCAATGTAACACCTTTGAGATAATACCATACTCTGTTAGGGTATTTGTTACATGCATTATTTATTTAATCACATTAAAAAATATTTTAAAATAATTTTATTCTCAATTTTAAGCGTATTTTTCGTCTCATCTAGTAATGCGGAGTTAACAGTTGAAGAAATTATTAAAAGTAGACAAGCGTTGTTTAGTAAAAACTATAGTACAGCTAAAAGGGTTCAAGCTTTCTCTTCAAAAGGAGACTTTGAAAAAGCAAAAAAACTTATGATTGAAATGAGTGAAAATTATAAAGTTTTAATAGATTTGTTTCCAGAAAATACTCAAGAAGGTTTTGATACTGAAGCTTTACTAACTATTTGGGATGAAAAAGATGACTTCAATGCATTAATGCAAAAAGCCTCTAATGATATGACAAAACTCGTTTCAGTAATCGAGGATGCGGATAATATTCGAGGTACATTAACTAAATTTATGTGGAGTAATTGTAAGGCTTGTCATAGTAATTACAGAGAAGAACATTAGTTAATAAGCAAGAATGATACCTCAAAAAGTAAAAGACCATATTGAAGAATATATTAGCCAAGAAGTTTATGTTCAAATTGCAATAATTAAGGGCAAAGAAAAGGTTCCAACAGAAACAGCTATTGATAAATATTTTAATACAAACCATTTCAGAGATTTTTCAGAGGGTAAACCCTATTTTCATTTCATTGATGGATTAAGAGATAAATGCCTTGGGAAACTTAAGAATTCTCCAATGAGAGATAAGGCAACAGAGGACGATACTATTAAATTATTACAGAAAAAATTAAATGATTTAACTGATGATGAGCTTGAAGACACTTATTGGGAAATAGAAACAGGAGAATTTTTTTCAGGAGAGCAAATAAAAGAATTAGAAAAAAATTGTACTGAATTAATTGAAGAACTTAATCTTTCAAATAAAAATAAAAAAGAAGTTCAAAAAACTATTTTGAGTTATTGTGAAAACTATGAAAAGTTGTGTCAAAAAAAATACCCAGAAGCTCCACTTCCACTAGAAATATTAAAATCTGTAAATTAGTTTTTAAAGGGTTCGCTCTTTAAGTGTATACCTAAAGAGCTCCCTTGTATCGCCTCTTTGGCATTATAATTCCGAGAGGAATTTATTTTTCGTTATATTTTTGAAATATGAGCTGTTCAGCTAAGTGTCAGGTGGTGAAAGTATTAACATAAACCTCCTTCTGTAAAAAGGTTAATTATAAATTATACAATTTCAATTAATTTATTTTAATTTTGAGAAAATATATTTATTGAATACAACCTAGTGCTTTAGTAGATTCTCGCTAACTTAAGTTACTTCCAAAATTATTTTTTATTTATTAATTCGCTAATAAAATTTTCACCATAACCATCATCAACGGCTTTTTGAAAATAATTTTTATTTACTTCAGCAACTTTTTCAGCTTCAGGAAAATTTTTTAATAAATCTTGAATATAAGTTAAATCTTTTACGGAATTACTTGCCGTAAATTTAAATCCAGTAAAATCACCTTTTAAAAGATTGTCAAAAACTCTATTAAGTGCTGCAGAATTTCCAGAACCAAGTTTTGCAACATCAAATACTTTTTTCAAATCTAAACCCATTTCTGTAGCACTTTTAGCTAAATGATTAACTAATGCAGCATTTCCAAGGGATAAAAAATTATTTAAAAGCTTAGATTTTGCTCCCATTCCAACAGATCCAAAATGAAAATATTCTTTACAGAAAAAATTAAAGTATGGCTCAGCTATTTTAAAGTTATCATTTGATGCTCCAACAATTCCTCCTAAAATACCTTCCTCTGCTTGAACAGGTCCTCCCATTACAGGGCACTCAACATAATTTATTTTTTTTTCTTTGAATATTGCCTCAGTTTCCATTGAACCAGTTTTGTTGTGAGTAGTGATATCAATAATTAAAGTTTTACTATCTAAAATATCAGATATTTTTTCAGAAATTAATTTTGCTATAGGAGTGTTGGTAACACACATAAACATTGCATCTAAATTTTTACTAGAAAAATCTTCAAAAGATTTCACTTCTTCAGCTCCATCGCTAACAATTTTCTCAATTGGTTTTCTATTTTTATTAGCAATTACAAAGAGTTTATTTTTGTGTTTTAAAATATTTTTAGCTATTCCATAGCCCATATATCCAACACCAATAAAACCTATATTTTTCATTTAAACCTCACTATTTAACTTTTTTTACCTTCTGTTCTTATGAACATAATACCAAAAACAATAATTCCTATCACCCCAACAATTTTATTATAATCAAAAGGTACGCCGAAAATTAAGAAATTAATAATTGTAGACCAAACTAATTGAGAATATTGAAAATTAGTTACAAATGACAAGTTAGACAGTTGTATTGCATATATAATTAAAGAATGACTTACAAAACCTGCCACACCTAGAATTACCAAATAAAGCCAAAAGATATTCTTCTCTAATGGCACCCAATTAAAAAATATAAAAATACTAAAAATTATTGCACCTAAAATTGAAGTATAAAATATAGCAGCAAATGGATCGTTATCGCCTGATACAACTTTGGTAAAAAATTGGTAAAGAGCCCAGCAAATTGGAGGAACAATAGGGAATATTAAATCTAAACTAAATATTCTCATACTTGGACCTAGTGAATAAACAATCGAGCCAAAGCTCAATAGCATTAAAAGTATACCTTTTGTACTTAAGATATCTTTTAGGAAGTATGCTGAAAGTAGTGAAACGATTAGAGGAGCTGTAAAGAAAACAACATAAATATCTACCAAGTCAAATTTCTGCAAAGAATAAAACATAAACGAGGTGGCAGTTACCATTAATATCGATCTAATTATTTGGACTTTAAAATTTTTTTTCAAATTTACTTTTGGCTTAAAAATTAAAAAAAATATAATTAAAGATACTAAGTGAAAAAAAAATCTCCCCCAAATTGCTTGAGTAACTGGCATTACTGTTCCAAGATATTTTGCTGTAGAGTCCATACAAACAAACATAAAAAATCCACCAGCGGCTAATAAAATTACGTTAATTAAGGATGTTTGTTGAGGCACAGGAAAAATAAATTACATTACAACGCCAACTTGCCAAGGATTAAACTCCTCGTCACCGTAGCCGTTGATTTCACTTTTTGATTTATTCCCTGAAGCAGTATTTACAACTAATTCAAATATTTTTTGACCAACTTCTTCAACTTTCTCTTTTCCTTCAGCAATTGTGCCACAATTAATATCCATATCTTCTGACATTCTTTCAAACATCGCTGAGTTTGTTGAAAGTTTTAAACTTGGAACTGGTTTACAGCCAAAGCAAGATCCACGTCCTGTTGTAAAACAAATAACATTAGCACCTGATGCAACTTGACCGGTTACAGATACAGGATCATAACCAGGAGAGTCCATAAAATTAAAACCTTTATTTTTTAAAGGTTCAGCATAATGCAATACATCTTGAAGGATTGAGTTTCCTCCTTTTGCAACAGCGCCTAAGGATTTTTCTAATATGGTTGTTAGACCACCTTTTTTATTTCCTGGCGCAGGATTGTTGTCCATAGAACTATTATTAATTGAAGTATAATGTTTCCACCATTCAATTCTTTTAATAAGTTTATCAGCAGTCTCTTGTGAGCTTGCTCTATTAATTAATAAATGTTCAGCTCCATAAATCTCTGGAGTTTCGGATAAAATTGAACTTCCACCTTTTTTAACCAAGAGATCTGCTGCAACTCCTAATGCAGGATTTGCGGTTATTCCTGAATACCCATCTGAACCACCACATTGAAGAGCTAAAGTTAGATGACTTACTGGTTGTGAAGTTCTTTGAACATTATTAGCTTCTGAAAGTAAATTTTTAATTTGAGATAACACTTTTTCGACTATTTTTTTAGTCCCACCTTCATCTTGGATTGTTAGAAAATGAATTCGGTTATGTTTTTTTAATGATTCATCAAACAAACTGACTTGAGCACATTCGCATCCTAAACCTATAACAAAAACATGAGAAAAATTGGGATGATTTTTAAATCCATCTATAGTTCTTTGAAAAATTTGCATTCCTTCACTTTCAGTATTCATTCCACATCCTGTTGAGTGAGTAATTGGAACTATACCATCAATATTTGGGTAATCTTTTAAAATGTCAGAATATTTAATCCTCTCAACTATCATTTTAGTGACAGTAGCTGAGCAATTTACAGTACTTACAATTCCAATATAATTTCTGGTAGCAACCTGTCCATTATCTCTTAAAATTCCATTAAAGAAGGTGTCTGCTTTTTCATCAATAACATGTTTTTTATTTGTAACTTTAAAATCTCTTTTAAATTCTCTAAATTCTAAATTATGTGAATGGACATGTTGTCCTGGTTTAATATCATCTAAAGCAAATCCAATAATTTGATCATATTTTATGATTGGATCGCCTTTTTTAATAGTTTTTAAACAAACTTTGTGTCCAAAAGGAATTGGATCGATAGTGTTGATCTCATGACCTTCAATTTTAGTTTTTTCAGGAATAATAAATTGGCTAACGCCCACATTGTCATTCTTGTTTAAAACTATTAGATTATTCATAAATTTATTATATAACCAATAACTTAAACAAACCATTATTTAAATTATGCCTAAAAAAAGAAAAAAGAGTTTCCGAAGTCAACAATGGTTCAATAATCCAAAAAACCCTGACATGACGGCTTTATATCTAGAAAGGTATTTAAATTATGGTCTTACAAGAAAAGAATTACAATCTGGAAATCCAATTATAGGAATAGCACAATCCGGCAGTGATCTTTCTCCATGCAATAGGCATTTTATATCTTTAAGCAAAAGAATTAAAGATGGAATTAGAAGAGCAGGTGGTATTCCAATGGAATTTCCTACTCACCCAATTCAAGAAACTGGAAAAAGACCAACAGCAATGTTGGATAGAAATCTTTCTTATTTGTCACTAGTAGAAGTTTTATATGGGTACCCAATTGATGGAGTTATCCTAACAACAGGATGTGATAAAACTACGCCAGCAGCTTTAATGGCAGCTGCAACAGTAAATATTCCTGCAATAGTATTATCAGGTGGTCCAATGTTGGATGGAGTTTACAAAGGAAAATTAGCTGGTTCAGGAATGGTAGTTTGGGAAGCAAGAAAGATGTTAGCCAAAGGAGAAATTAAATACGAAGAATTTATGGATATGGTTGCATCGTCTGCACCAAGTGCCGGTCATTGTAATACAATGGGAACAGCTTCTTCAATGAACTCTGTTGCTGAAGCGTTAGGTATGTCTTTACCAGGGGGTGCTGTTATTCCAGCTCCTTATAGAGAAAGAGAACAAATTTCTTACGAAACAGGAAAAAGAATCGTTGGAATGGTTCATGAAGATTTAACTCCATCAAAAATTATGACACGTAAAGCTTTTGAAAATGCAGTAGTTGTTGCAAGTGCTATTGGTGGATCTAGTAATTGCACAGCTCATCTAAGTGCTATTGCAAAACACATGGGAATTAAATTTGATCTTTCTGATTGGCAAAAACTTGGGCACAACATTCCTTTATTAGTAAATTGCCAACCTGCAGGAGAATACTTAATGGAAAGTTTTCATAGAGCTGGAGCAATACCTGCTGTTATGAAAGAACTAATTAAAAACAAAAAAATTCATACAAAAATTAAGACAGTTACCGGAAAGACTGTAGGTGAAAATTTAAGAAAGAAAGTTGATGTAGATAACAAAGTAATTAAAACATTTAAGAATGCATTGACTGAAAAAGCTGGTTTTTTAGTTATGAAAAGCAACTTTTTCTCATCTGCTATTATGAAAACATCTGTAATCAGTAAAGAATTTAGAGATCAATATTTATCAAATCCTAAACACCCAAATGTTTTTGAATGTAAAGCTATAGTTTTTGAAGGTCCTGAAGATTATCATAAAAGACTTAATGACAAGAAGTTAAAAATAGATGAAAACTCTCTATTAATTATTAGAGGCTGCGGACCTGTTGGTTATCCTGGATCAGCCGAAGTAGTTAATATGCAACCACCAGATAGGTTATTAAAAAAAGGAATAAGACATCTACCAACTTTGGGTGATGGAAGACAAAGCGGAACATCTGAAAGTCCGTCAATTTTACATGTTTCACCTGAGTCCGCAGTAGGTGGAGATCTTGGAATTGTTAAAACTTACGATAAAATAAAAATAGACTTAAATAAAAGAAGAGTTGATTTATTGATTTCTCAAGCTGAGTTTAAAAAACGAAGAAAAAATAAAAAAGTATTTAAACCAAATAATCAAACTCCTTGGCAGGAAATATTTAGAAATACTGTTGGTCAATTGGATGATGGTGCATGTATTAATTCTCGAGGTAAATATTTAGACGTATCACATACCAAAGGTTTACCAAGAGATTCTCACTAATATGAAGCCAAAAATATTAGTTTCTAGAAAAATCTCAGATTTAGCAGAAGAAAAACTTGAAAAAGAATTTGAGGTAACCCTTAATCCAAAAGACGAGCCTATTCCAGAAAGCGAATTAATAAAAATTGTTAATGATTATGACGGAATGATTTCAACAGGTTTTGATAAAATTAGTGAAAATTTTTTTAATAATTTAAATGGGAAATTAAAAATAATAGCTCAAGTTGGTGTTGGCTATGACAATATTTCAATTAAATCTGCCGAAGAAAAAAAAATTAAGGTAACAAATACTCCTAATGTGTTAAATGAGGCTGTTGCAGAAACTACAATACTTTTGATATTAGCTGCATCTAGAAGAATTGGTGAAGCTTACAATCTAGTGAGAACCGATAACTGGAAAAATCAAAAACCCGATTTAACTAAATTTATGATTGGAAATTCTGTTACAGGTAAAACTTTAGGTATCATTGGAATGGGTCGCATTGGAAGAATGGCTGCAAAATCTGCTAGGGCATTTGGTATGAAGATTATTTATTATAATAGAAACAAACTTTCTGATGATCTGGAAGATGGTGCAAAGTATTATTCAGATATAAATACAATGCTACCAGAGTGTGATTTTTTAAGTATTCACACACCTGCAACAGCTGAGACCAAGCATATTCTTAATTCATCAACAATAAGTTTGTTACCAAAGCATGCTGTAGTTATTAATACTTCAAGAGGATCAACTATTGATGATGATGCATTGATAGATGCATTAGAAAATAAAAAAATTTATGCAGCAGGATTAGATGTTTTCAATAATGAACCAAATTTAGATCAAAGATATTTAAAATTAGATAACTGTTTTGTTCTACCTCATATTGGTAGTGCGACTCATGAGACTAGATTGGCAATGAGTATGATGGCAGTGGATAATATTTATTGTTATTTCAATAAAAAACCTCTTATTTCAGAAGTAGTTTAGAACAACTATAAGTTGTCTGTTCAATTAATATATATAATTTCTATATATAAAAGCTAAACGAAATTATTGATCTCAAAAATCATTTATGGTTAACTTTCAAAAAAAACATAAACGAGAGGAAGATAATGTTTAAACTTATATCTAAAACTATAGCAGCTATAGCTATTGTTTCAGTTGCTTTATTTGGCTCTGCAAATGCAAAGACTTTAAAGATTGAAACTCACTTTACAGCTAGTTCACCAAATGGTGAAGTTGCTGCTCAATTCGCTAAAAACGTAGAAATGTTTTCTGGTGGAAGCTTAAAAGTAGAAATGTTCTACTCATCATCAGTAACAGGAAAATCTGCTGAGGTGTTTAACTCTGCACAAACTGGAATTATCGATTGTGATATGACTGGTGCTGGTTACCAAACTGGTAAAAATGCAGCGTTCCAATTCGCAGGTGATGTAATGGGTGGATACGATAACCCATATCAACAATATGAATTCTTGAATTACCCAGGAGCTCAAGAAGCTGTTGATGCACTTTATAACAAATATGGAATGACTTTAATTGGTTGGTGGATACCAGGACATGAGTCTCTAATTTCTAGCAAACCAATTCCAGATGTTGCATCTATAAAAGACTTTAAATTTAGATCACCTCCAGGAATGGAAAGTATGATCTTTACTGCACTAGGTGCTAAGCCAATCGTAATGGACTTTGGTGAAGTTCCAACCGCTTTACAAACTGGTCTAATTGATGGTGCTGACTATTCATCTCTAGCAACTAACTATGCAGGTGGACACTATGAGCAAAATAAATATGCTACATACCCAGGTTTCCACTCTATGCCAGCTGACCATTTAGCTTGTAATACTAAAGTATGGAAAAAGCTAAAACCTCACGAAAGAGGAGCAATGAAAGCAGGTATTGAGATTGCTGGAAGAACTATCACTAGCTTAGTAGAGAGAAAAAACGCTGAAGCGGTTAAAGCTTTAAATGAAATGGGCGTAACTCTTCACGACTGGTCTAGAGAAGATAGACTTAAATTCAGACAAGCTGCACTTGCTGCTTGGGAAGAATGGAAGACTAAATCTCCAGAAGCTGCAGCACTTATTGAGATACACAAAGCTTATATGAAAGCTAACGGTATCATGTAATAAAAAATTTTGAAGGGCCTTAAAAGGCCCTTCGAATTAGTTAAATTTTTACTCAATGATCGATAAAGAATTACAAGAACAAAATGAAAAAGTTGCGAGTAAAGATGATTTTCCAATAAATTGGATTGATAGAATTTCCTTATTTTTAAGCCATACAATCAAATATTTAATTCCTGTAATTGTACTTGTAATGATGTACGAAATTTTTATGAGGTATATATTATTTAAACCAACTTTGTGGGCAAATGAACTATGTCTATGGCTTGCCGGTGTTTGTTATTTAGTTGGTGGAATATATGCAACAAGATTAAGAAGCCATATTAGAATAGTGTTATTGTATGACTGGGTTAGTAGACCGACACAGAGAATTTTTGATTTAATAAGTACCATTATAATTGTTCTTTTTGCAGCAGCTGTAATCTATGGAGGTATGGAAGATGCATACAGATCATTCATAAATTGGGAGAGATTTGCTACTTATTGGGATCCACCAATTCCTGCAACTATGAAGCCACTTACACTTATATGCGTATTTCTTATTGCCGTTCAATCTGTAAATAATTTGATTATTGATTGGAGAAATCCTAAAGAAAAACAATACGACCCTTCTAAAGAATTGAAATAAAATGGAAATAGGATCACTTTCACTAATACTTATAGTAGGATTATTACTTCTTATATCTATTGGTGTTCCAATGGGTTTTGCATCTGGTTTTATGGGTGCTGTATTAGTATTTTTATACATAGGTGAACATGCGTTAGGCATATTGCTTTCAAGATACTATTCTCTTGTAGTCACTTATTCCTTTTTGTCGGTGCCTTTATTTATATTTATGGCCTCCTTACTCGAACGCTCGAACATAGCTAGAGATTTATATGATGCCTTGAATGCGTGGCTAAGAAAAACCAGAGGAGGAGTAGGTGTTGTAACTGCAATCATGGCAACAATTATGGCTGCTATGAGTGGAATTATTGGAGGAGAAATAGTTTTATTAGGATTGATTGCTCTGCCTCAAATGTTGAGATTAAAATATGATCAAGATATGTCGATCGGTATTATTTGTGCATCAGGATCTTTGGGAACCATGATACCTCCTTCTATTGTTTTAATTATCTATGGATTAACAACAGAGACTTCTATTACAATGTTATTCCAAGAAGCTATTGTTCCTGGTTTAATGATTTCAGGTTTAATTATTACATACATTTTAATTCGTACAAGATTACAACCGCATTTGGCACCTTTAAGTGATGAGCCGCCATTAACATTTAAAGAAAAAATTTCTTATCTACCAGGTCTTTTGCCACCAATTGGAATAGTGATAATTGTTTTGGGTTCAATCTATTCAGGAATAACAGGTATTACAGAAGCTGCTGGGATGGGTGTTGTTGCTACATTAATTATAATTTTTGCTAGAAAAGAATTAACATGGTTCTTGTTTAAAGATGCATTAACAAGAACTTTCAAAGCATCTGGAACTATTTTAACTATTACTTTTGGTGCTACAGTTTTAGCAGGTGCTTATTCTCTTGCTGGAGGTCCTAAATATGTAGCAGAAACTATTTTGGCTTATGATTTAAAACCAATGTATTTAATCTTCATGATGCAGATTATGTTTTTGATTATGGGAGCATTTATGGATTGGGTTGGAATTGTATTGTTAGCAATGCCTGTATTTTTACCAATAGTTATAGCTCTTGGATTTGATCCAATTTGGTTTGGAATATTATTTTGTGTAAATATGCAAGTTTCATTTTTAAGTCCACCGTTTGGGCCTGCCGCTTTTTATTTAAAATCTGTTGCTCCTCCACATATTTCTTTAACAGATATATTTAGAGGCTTCGCTCCATTTATAGTTATTCAGTTAATTGTATTAGCATGTGTTATGTTTTTCCCAGAAGCAATGACACAAAACTTCCACGAGTTTAAACCAAAACCATGATGAAAATAGGCTTTATTGGAACAGGTCTTATGGGCCTGCCAATGGCTAAAAATTTATTAAAATCAGGTTTTAAACTAAATGTATTCAATCGTTCAATTAATAAAGCAGAACCTTTGAAAGAATTTGGGGCTGAAATATCAAAAAATTTAGGTGAAGTTGTTAAAGATAATGACTTTATTATAACAATGTTAACAGATGATAGTGCTGTTGATGCAATAATGAGTAATTCAGATTTATTAGACAATTTAAAATCTGGATCAACCGTTATTGATATGAGTTCGGTTAAACCAACGACAGCAACAAAATATGGAAATAGTCTAAAATCAAAAAATGTAAATTATTTAGATGCACCGGTTTCAGGAGGAACAATTGGAGCTGAGGAAGCTTCATTAGCTATAATGGTTGGAGGAGAGCAAAGTGACTTTGATAATTCTATAAATATTTTAAAAGCGATGGGAAATCCAACTTTAGTTGGACCAATTGGTAGTGGACAAGTTTCAAAGTTAGCAAATCAAATTATTGTAGGAGTTACAATAGGAGCAGTTGCGGAGGCAGTAACTTTATGTGAAAAAGCTGG
This sequence comes from uncultured Pelagibacteraceae bacterium, assembly GCA_902591695.1. Classification (GTDB taxonomy): domain Bacteria; phylum Pseudomonadota; class Alphaproteobacteria; order Pelagibacterales; family Pelagibacteraceae; genus Pelagibacter. The sequence continues at coordinate 77,111 of CACJBQ010000003.1, forward strand.
AGCTGACCCAGTAAAATTAATTAAAGCTCTTTCTGGAGGCTGGGCAGACAGTAAAATTTTACAAACACATGGAAAAAGAATGATAGATAAAGATTTTACCCCAAAAGGCAAAACATCTACTCATTTAAAAGACATGAATAACATTTTGGAGTGTGCAAATTCATATAATACACATTTACCTATTTCAAATTTAGTGAAAGAAATGTATAAAACCCTTGTCGATAATGGTCATGGAAACACAGATCATAGTTCACTTTATAAAGAAATCGAAAGGATAAATAAAAAATGAGTGGAAGATTAGAAGGTAAAAAAATTCTCGTAACAGCAGCAGGCCAAGGGATTGGAAAGGCAACAGCAATAGCTTTCCACAAAGAGGGCGCTCATGTAACTGCAACTGATTTAAATGATAAAACTTTAGCTGATTTAAACAAAGAATATCCTGAGATTAAAGTGCAAAAGCTAGACTCAACAGACAACAATGCGATTTTAGAATTTACTAAAACTTTAGATAGAGTTGATGTTTTATTTAATGCTGTGGGATTTGTTCATCATGGAACAATATTGGAATGTGATGAAAAAGATTGGGACTTTTCTTCTAATGTAAACGTTAAGTCGATGTACTTTATGTGTAAAGCTATTTTACCTTTAATGATCAAACAAAATGGTGGAAGTATTATCAATATATCTTCATGTGCATCTAGCTTCAAAGGTTTTCCAAATAGATTTGTTTATGGAACAACAAAAGGTGCGGTGATTGGTTTAACAAAAGCGATTGCAGCAGATTTCGTTAAAAAAAATATTAGATGTAATTCAATTGCGCCAGGTACAGTTTATTCACCTTCTTGGCAAGACAGGGTCAATCAAAGCCCAGATCCCGTTCAAGCAAAAAAAGATTTTATAGCAAGACAACCTATGGGGAGATTAGGAACCGCAGAAGAAATAGCAGCTGTGGCTGTTTATTTAGCTAGCGATGATGCAACATTTACAACAGGAAGTACAATTCATGTTGATGGTGGAATTTCAATATAATCAAATAACAAAAGGATAATTATGAAATTATTAAGAGTAGGACAAAAAGGAATTGAAAAGCCAGCTGTTTTAGATAAAGATGGCAAAATCAGAGATATAAGTTCTCATGTTAAAGATTTAAATCCTGATCATTTAAATTTCGAAACTATTTCTAAATTACAAAGTGCTGATTTAACTTCTTTACCAGAATTATCAGCAAGTGATCGTGTTGGATCTTGTATTACTAAGCCAGGTAAATTTGTTGCAATTGGATTAAATTATTCTGATCATGCTGCTGAAACTGGAGCTGATGTTCCTTCTGAACCAATAGTTTTTATGAAAGCTACTTCTTGTATAGTTGGACCTAATGATAATGTTGAAATAGTTTCAGGATCTAAAAAATTAGACTGGGAAGTTGAACTTGGAATTATTATAGGAAAAGAAACAAAACACATCTCTGAAAGCCAAGCTCAAGATCATATTTTAGGTTATTGTTTAGTTAATGATGTAAGTGAAAGAGAATGGCAAATAGAAAAAATGGGTCAATGGGTTAAAGGAAAATCCCACGACACTTATGGACCAATCGGCCCTTACTTTGTTACTAAAGATGAAATTGCAGACGTTAACAACTTAAAGATGAGTTTAGATGTTAATGGAAAAAGAATGCAAACAGGTAATACAAGTACAATGATATTTAACGTAGATGTTATTGTCTCTTATTTGAGTAAATATATGTCTCTTCAAGCAGGTGATATAATTACAACTGGAACACCTCCAGGAGTTGGTATGGGAATGAAACCTCAACAATTCTTAAAAGCGGGTGATACTATGAAACTATCAATCGAAAATTTAGGAGAGCAAAACTCTAAGGTAGTTGCTTTATAATTAATTGTGAAAATAACTTCTATTAAAAGTCATGTACTTAGATATGAGTTAGAAAAAGAACTTGGTTACTCACAACAATATTACAAACATCGTACAGCCCATCTAGTCGAAGTCCAAACAGACGAGGGAATAACAGGTTGGGGTGAATGTTTTGGTCCTGGAAATATAGCTTTAGCGAACAAGTTTATTATTGAAAAAGTTATTCAGCCTTTAGTAATTGGTGAAGACCCTTTAAACAAAGAATACATCTGGCAAAAAGTATACAATCTTTTAAGAGATAGTGGTCAAAAGGGAATGCCAATTCAAGCATTATCAGGTGTAGATATTGCTCTATGGGATATTCTTGGGAAGAAAACAAACTCTCCTCTTTATCAACTGGTTGGTGGTAAATGTAATAACGACATTCCTGTTTATGGGTATGGAATGATGTTACAAAAAAAAACAGTTGATGAATTAATCAACTTGTTCAAAGAAGAGTCTAAGCAAATAAAATCAAAAAAATTTAAAGCTATGAAAATGAAAGTTGGATTAGGTCCAAAAGAGGATTTAAAGTTAGTTCAAGCTGTAAGAGACTCTGTTGGAAAAGATTTTAAATTAATGGTTGATGCAAATCACGCTTATAATTTGAAAGATGCTCTTTATGTTGGAAAAGGTTTAGATGAGCTAGATATTTATTGGTTTGAAGAACCTGTAGCTCCTGAAGATTATGAGGGCTACAAAGAATTAAAACAAAAAATCTCTACTAGCATTGCAGGAGGAGAAGCTGAATTTACTAAATATGGCTGGAATAAATTAATATCAAATAAATGTATTGATATAGCTCAACCAGAGGTTTGTGGACTTGGTGGAATTACGGAGTATTTAAAAGTTGCAGCATTAGCGCAAGCAAATTTTATACCAGTAATTAATCATGTATGGGGTTCTGCAGTTAGTATTGCGGTTAACCTTCATTTGTTGACAGCACAACCAGATATGCCAGGCGGACTATTTCCATCTAAATCTATGCTTGAGTTTGATACAACAGAAAAAAATATTTTTATTACAGATTTGCCAAAGGAAGAATTTTCAATTTTAGACCAAGTTAAAAATAATAATGGTTATGCATCAGTAACAGATAATATAGGTATTGGTATAAACCCAAATGAAGATTTTATTAAAGAGTTTGAAGTAAATGAATAAAATAAAAACATCAGAACCAAAACCTCTTTGGAAATTGAGATGTACTTTAGGTGAAGGAACGTTATGGGTTGGTGAACATAACGCAATTTATTTTGTAGATATTAAAAAAAAGAAAATTTACTCTTTCAATATTAAAAATAAAAAAAAGAAAATCTTTAAAGTAAATAAAGAAATCGGCTTTATCGCTCATATCAAAGATGATATTTTTATTTTAGGTCTTCAGGGAGAATTAAGAGTTCAAAATTTAAAATCAAAAAAAATTTTAAAATCAATAAAGATAGAACCAAACTTGAAACTAAATAGAATTAATGATGGTAAAACAGATCCTGCTGGAAATCTTTGGTTTGGCACCATGGATAACTTGGAAAGAAAAATTGAAAAAGGTTCTTTATATAAATTAGATAAAAATTTTAAATTAATAAAAGTTGATAAAAATTATAGAATTACTAATGGGCCAGCATTTATTGATGAGTATAATTTTTATCATACAGATAGTCCAAAAAAAACTATCTATAAAATTAAAATAAATAAAAACAATAAAATAGTTAGCAAAAAAATATTTAAAAAATTATCTTATGATGAAGGTTCACCAGATGGAATGACTTTAGATAAAAATAAAAATTTATGGGTAGCTCATTTCCATGGTGCTTGTATTTCTGTTTTTAATAAAAAAGCAAAATTAATTCACAGAATTCAATTTCCTGCCAAAAATATTACTAATTGTGCATTTGGAGGTAAAAATACTAAAGAACTTTACGTTTCAACAGCAACAAAAGGTATGAGCAAAGCAGATCTGCGAAAATTTAGATATTCAGGATTCTTTTTTAGTGTAAAAACAAATGCAAAAGGAGTTTTACAAAAAAAATTTATATTAAGTAATGAAGAAAAGAGATCTTTACTATGAGCGAATACCTACAAAGCTTTTAAGAGAAGATATTAGATTATTAGGAACTTTTCTTGGAAGAGTAATTAAAGATCAGGAAGGCTCAGCTTTTTTTGAAATTGTTGAAAAATTTAGATTATTATCAAAAAATACTTTATCAGATAAAAATAAAAGTAAAATTTTTTCAAAAATTTCGAAAGAAGTAAAAAAACTTTCCTCTAAAAATACGTTTAAATTAACAAGAGCATTTTCACATATTCTAAATTTAATGAATTTAGCTGAGTCACTAGATGCATCTAGAAAGTTAAATGAATTTGAAAATCCATATTTTAAAACTAAAAATCAAAATTTTTTCATTGAAGATATAATAGAAAGTTTATTTAAAAATAAAAAAATTCCGGATAAAAAAATTTACGAACAAGCCACAAAACTTGATATAGGCATTGTACTTACCGCTCATCCTACTGAAGTAAAAAGGAGAACTTTAATTCAAAAATATGCCAATTTAATCGAAATTATGGAGCAAAGACATCTTTATAAAAAATATCCATCTAAGATATTAGAATTAGATAGAAAGCTCTACTCGGAAATTGCAATAATATGGAAAACAGATGAACTTAAAAGGACTAAACCATCTCCATTAGATGAGGCGAGGTGGGGTTTAGCTGTTATCGAGGATAGTCTATGGGATACCATTCCTAAAGTTTATAAAAGACTTAACGACATATTCAGAAAGAATTTGAAGAAAGATTTACCGCGTGATTTTAATCCAATTCAATTTGGATCATGGATGGGTGGAGATAGAGATGGAAATCCTAATGTAACAGCTGAAGTTACAAAGAAGGTAATTTTATTTTCTAGATGGCAAGCAGCAAAATTATATGAGAAAGAACTTACTAAATTGATACAAGATTTATCAATGGAAGAATGCTCTACAAAAATTAAAAGAGCAACAGGAAATAGCTATGAACCTTATAGAGTTTATTTGAGACCAATTAGGGATAAGGTAAGACTAACCCATCAATTAATCGAAAATCATTTAAATAACGATGCAGACTTAGATGAAAAAAAATTAATTCAAAATAAAAATGAAATAACTCTTCCATTAAGAGAAGTAAGAAAATCGTTAAAAGCCAACCGAGGAGAGTATATTGCAAATGCAGATCTATTAGATTTAATGAGAAGAGTTAGGTGCTTTGGAATTAATTTAGCAAGATTAGATATAAGACAAGAGGCAGATAGGCATGAAAAACTTTTAAATGAAATTTTTAAAAAGAAAAAAAATATAAAATATTCTTCTTTAACTGAAATAGAAAAAGTAAAATTATTAAATAAATCTATAAAAGAAAAAAAATTTTTTGTAGATAAAATAAAAATTAAAGATAAAGAAAATAAAGAAGTTTGGAATACTTTCAAACAGATAGCAAAAACACCAATTGAGTGCCTAGGTGCATATGTAATATCAATGACCTCAACTGCATCTGATATTTTATCTGTTTATTTTTTACAAATGCAGGCACAAAACAAAAATTTACTAAGAGTTGTGCCACTTTTTGAAACTTTGGATGATTTAAAAAACGCTAATGGAGTAATGAGTAATTTATTCAAACTTTCATGGTATAAAAAAATGATTGATTCAAAGCAGGAAGTAATGATTGGATATTCTGACTCCAGTAAAGATGCTGGAAAATTATCTGCAAGCTGGCATCAATATAAACTTCAAGAGGAGCTTAGAAGTTTAGCTAAAAAATATAGAATAGATCTTGTTTTCTTCCATGGTAGAGGCGGATCTCCAGGAAGAGGAGGTGGACCTATTCAGGCTACTTTAAAATCACAACCTTCAGGAACAGTTAATGGCAAAATAAGAATTACTGATCAAGGTGAGGTGATTCAACAAAAGTATGGATACAAACCTTTAGCTGAATATAACCTTTGTAGCTATATCGGTTCTGTAATGGATGCTTCTTTAAATCCTCCACCAAGATCAAAAACTAGCTGGCGTAAATTAATTCAAAAAATGTCAGAAATTTCTACATCTTCATATAGAAAATATATAAATCAAAGTGAGGATTTTATTCGTTACTTCAAAACAGTTACGCCACATAAATCACTAGGAAAACTTGCAATTGGATCAAGACCAACTAAAAGAAAGAATGTTGATAATATTCAAAGTTTAAGAGCTATACCTTGGGTATTTGCTTGGACACAAATTAGATTAATGTTACCCGCTTGGCTTGGCACCACTGAAGCATTGAGATATGGATCAATTAAAAAGTTTAAAAGAACAATGACTGATATGGAAAGAAATTGGCCATACTTTGTATCAACGATGGATATTTTAGATATGGTAATTTCCAAGGTAGATCCAGAAATATCGGTTATTTATGAAAATAATTTAGCTGATACCTCATTAAAGAGAATTGGTAAAAAATTAAGATTTCAATTTGAGGCATTGGTCAAATTGCATAATAAAATTACACCTAAAGAAGTGATAAAAGAGAGAAAAGAATTTAGAAAGTCTTTATTTATAAGAAACAATTATACCGAGATGCTTAATATACTGCAGGCAAATGTAATGAATAAATTAACAAATAAAAAATATAAAAATTTAGATAAAAAATTTCTTGAAGATGCTTTAATGACATCGATTGCAGGAATTTCTGCAGCAATGAAAAATACTGGATAAATGTTTGAATATTTAATTGCTTTTGGAGCAGGACTTATAAGTTTTTTGTCTCCATGTGTCTTACCTTTAATACCTGGATATATTTCTTATATCTCTGGTCAATCGTTACAAGAAATTTTAAATCAAAAAAAAATCAATTTTTTTCCATTAATTTTATTTTGTTTAGGGTTCTCAACTGTATTTGTTCTTTTAGGTGCATCAGCATCTTTTTTAGGACAGGCGCTATTACAAAATTCAGAAGTGCTAAGAATTTCAGCTGGAATAGTTATTATAATTTTTTCTCTTCAATTAATTGGAATTATCAATATCCCATATTTAAATTTTGAAAAAAGGTTTGATGCAAAAGAGTCAAGAAATATTCTTTTTCCATATGTTATAGGTGTTGCTTTTGGTTTCGGCTGGACGCCATGCATAGGTCCAATTTTAGGTTCAATTTTAGCTTTAGCATCTATTGAGGAAACTTTATCAAGAGCTGTAATTTTGTTAATTTCTTATTCATTAGGTCTTGCTATTCCTTTTATTTTGTCTGGATACTTAATTCAAAGGTTCTTATTATTTTCTAAAAATTTTAAGAAAAACATAAATTTAATTTCAAAAATTGGTGGAATTACTCTTTTAGTTACAGGTATTTTAATTTTAACCAATCAACTACAAGCAATCGGATTTTATATAATTGAAATCTTTCCATTTATGCAAAAATTCGGGTAAAAAGCATTAATGAAGATTTATCAAATAGATTCTAGTGCTAGAAAAAGAGGCTCTACCTCAAGAGCTTTAGCTAAAAAACTTTTAGATAAAATTAAAAAACCAGAAGATGAGGTGATTTATAGAGATTTAGATGATGAAATGCTTTTTGTAAGTGGGCTTACAGAATCTGGAATGAATATTGACGAAAAGGATCAAACAGAAGAACATAAAAAAATGTTCAAGCTTTCTGATAAGCTTGTAAAAGAATTGAAAGATAGCGATATTATAATAATTTCAGCACCAATTTATAATTATGGCCCTCCGGCAACACTTAAAGCTTGGTCAGATTTAGTTGCTAGAGTAGGAGAAACTTTTAGATTTAAATCAAATGGCAGAAGAGAAGGTTTATTAAAAAATAAACATGCTTATTTAATCATTACCTCTGGAGGTACAAAATTGAATAGTTCAGAGGATTTTTTAACACCTTGGTTAAAATTTATTTTAAATTTTTTTGGAATTGAAAAAGTAGATACAATAAGTGCCGATCAAATGGCACTTGACTATGATAAATCAATTAAAAATGCTGAATTACAAATACAAAATATTTTTTCAAGAAAAGATTAAAAAAAAAATATTACAATTTTTTTTATTTTTTTTATTCTTGATTGTCACTTTAATATTAGTACAAAAATTTGAAAAATATTTTGATCAAAAGGATATAGCAAAAATTTCAATTCTAATATTTTTATCGTTCATTACTTTTTTTGGATCTTTAATTAACAGATTAACTAAATTTTTTGCAATCGTTTTAATTTATTTTATTTTAATATTGTATCTAACAAATTCATTATTAGTTTTTACAGATTATAATTCATCCAATCAAAAAAATATTGAAAAAATTTTAAAGAAGAAAGGAAAAAAATTTGATAAAAGGAGTTTGTTAGAAGTAGTTCAAGACGAGAGAAAACAAGGTAAAGAAATTTATCCATATGTTGTACCAAGAGAATTTTTAAAAAAAAAAGATGAAAAATTAGTACCATTAACTCCAATGCCATACACAGAATATGTTTCGTGTAATGAATATGGAGAATGGAAAAAAATTAAAACTGATAAATTGGGCTTTAACAACGAAATTTTTAAGAAATCTTTTGATATATTAATTATGGGCGATTCATTTGCTGAAGGTTCATGTGTGCAAAACTCATTTGAGCCTACAAAATTATTCAAAAATTATTCAAATAAAAATGCCTACAGTATTGGTATATCAGGTAATGGTCCACTTCTTAGTTTAGCTTTAGCGCATGAAGTAAAAAATTTTGTAGATTTTGATTATTTGGTTTGGTTCATTTACGATAACGATTTTTATGATATTAAATTAGAGTCAAAATCTGATTATCTAAAAAAATATACAGAGAAAAATTTCCTAAATAATAATTATTTTTATAATCTAGATGAATTTATTGATTATCAAAAAATTATAAAAAACCAGGTGAGTAAATAGAAAGGAATAATATGTCTATATTAGAAAAATACAGTGCTGCACTTAAAAATAAAGATGAAGCAGCAATGAATGAGCTTTTGCATGACGATTTTAAATTCACAATGCACAAGTCAGGAAATGTTTTAACCAAAAGTGATGTTATCAAATGGGCGATGAGTGGTGATATTAATCAAGATAAGGTTAGAATTGTTTATGAAAATGACGAAGTTGGTATTCACCATGCCTTTGTAACATTTAATGATGGTAATGTTGAGGCGGTAATGGCAGTTTATAAATATGACAATGGAAAAATTGTAAGTTTAGAAACTGGTGCTACACCAATGCCAAAATAAGTGAGTGAAATTGATTTTTATTTTTCGATAGGAAGCACATACACCTATCTATCCGTAACTAGAATACTTGATGTTGAAAAACAACATCAAGTAAAGTTTAACTGGAAACCATTTTCAGTAAGAGCAATCATGAAAGAGATGAACAATATCCCATTCCCAAAGGATAAAATGAATAAAGTCAATTATATGTGGAGAGATATTGAAAGAAGAGCTGAAGGTTACGGTTTTTTTGCTAAAACACCGGTACCTTATCCATTATCAGAATTTGATTTAGCGAACCACATTGCAATCCTTGGTTTTAAAAAAGGTTGGGGAGAAAAATTTGTAATTCTTACTTATAAAAAATGGTTTCAAGAGGGTAAAGAACCAGCAATTGAACCAAGTATTTCCGAAGTTTGCTCAGAAATGAAACTTGATAAAGATGAAATTGTCTCTGAAGCAAAATCTTCAGATATAGAAACAAAATATATTGAAAATACAAACTCAGCTCGAAAAAATAAAATATTTGGTAGCCCATCTTTTGTTGTGAAAAATGAACTCTTCTGGGGAGATGATAGAATGGAAGACGCAATTAAATGGTCTCTTAAATAATTCTATATATTCTCCTTAAATTCATTTAAACTCTCAAAATGAGTCTTGCAACTTCATATTTATTTTTAGGTGTAGCTGTTTTTTTAGGCGTTACCTCAAATAGTTTTGCTAAAAGTGCTGAAGGCTTTACTCTTCTTTTTCCAAGTATAATCACCGCTATCACAATTGTATTATGCATGTATGCTCTTTCGTTGGTAATGAAAAATATTCCAATGGGAATTACTTATGCTTCCTTTGCAGGTTTAACAATTATTGCAACTGTAGTGGTTGGAGTAATTAGATTTAATCAGGTACCAAATTTATACTCATTAATTGGTTTAGCTTTTATTATTGTTGGTGTTTTAATGGTCAATCTGTTAGGTAATAGTTAATTATGATTAACAAGAAATACGCACAACCCTTATTTATGATTTTAATGTCTTTAGGTATGAGTGTTATAATGAGTGGTGTCGTTGTTGCTGTAAATACAGGTGTTTCTGATGGTTTCTTTTTTAGATGGGGATATTCTATAATGTTTGCATATCCTATTGCTTTAATAGCGGCATTTACTCTAGCCCCTTTAATGAGACCATTAGTTAATAAAATTGCGTCAAAAGAATAATCATGAAACCGTTGTTAGGGTATTTATTTTTAGCTATTGGTATTTCTTTTGGTATTGCTTCTAATAGTTTAGCTAAAATTTCTGAAGGATTTACTAAATTAACTCCATCTATTTTATGCATATTGTTTATGTGTATTACGATGTTTTCAATTGCAAAAGCTATGCACGCTCTTCCTGTTGGTTTTGCTTACGCAACATATAGCGGATTAACAGTCACTGGGGTTGTTCTTTTTGCGGTATTAAAATTTAATCAAGTACCTAATCTTTATGGGATAATTGGAATTATTTTAATTATTATTGGTGTAATAATGGTTAATTATCTGGGACGACTGAACTGATATTTTTTTAAAATCTCTGGAAGCTCATGTCTTCCGTCTTCATTCAATGGCAACTCATATTCATCAACCACTGTACTAATATCTAAAGGTGAATATAAATGAGGATACATATCTCCATTTGATGCCTGCTCCCACAACAAATGCTCAAGCTTAAATGCATTTACTCTTAACAAAACTAAATTTTCTTTTTTAGGATAATGTTTATTTAAAGTTTCCTCTACCTGATCTTCTTCTGAAAAGTGAATATATCCATCTTTAAGATCTTTTTCTGATCCACTATAAGTTCCAGATTGTTTTGCCTTTTGCCACTCATTTTTATCTATAACTTTGAAAATAAATTCTAAATTCATTTTACCAAGAAGAATTCGGGCCCTTTAAGAATTCTATTTCTTCCTCAGTAGACTCTCTTCCTAAAATTTCATTTCTATGAGGATATCTGTGAAATTGTCTAATTGCTTTTGTATGATCTTGCCAAAATTTTTTTATTTCATTATATCCTTCGTGCTCTCTTAAATATTTGTTTAATAAGTAATAGGCCATTTCATGATCGCTGATTTCCTCACTATGAATTAAAGGTAACAACATAAAAAATCTTTGATTTACATTCATGGCCTCTAAATAACCTGAATAAACTGCATCATTTACAATCAATCTAGTTTTTTGATCTTGAGCAAAAGCTTTTTTGTCATTTCTAAACATATTTCTTGAAAACTGATCAAATAAAATAACTAATGCCAGACAACTCATGGGGTTATCTTGCCAATCATCATATTCATTTTGACACGCTAATTCATAGTCTTTTAAAAAATTATCTTTAATTTTTTGATCAAACTTTTCATCTTTTTTGAACCGCATTTCAGATGGTGTTTCTTTAAACCAGAAATCTAGAATTGCTTGTGATCTTTCTGGTATCATTCTGCTAATGGTTTTAATAATTTTAAAATCTTTTGATGATTGGCTTTATTATTTGAAACAATAATGTTTCCTCCAACAACAGGGTTTTTGTTCCCCCAGGTCGTTACTATTGCTCCGCTTGCTCTCATAATTGGTATCAATGGATGAATATCCCAGATCTTATTTGCACATTGTGCGACCATTTCAAGCCTA